>DXCZ01000002.1 GCA_019115765.1 Candidatus Mediterraneibacter stercoripullorum
CCCTCCAACGAACTCATAGCTGACGAGACTTATATTAAGATCAGCGGTGTCAAAGCCTATGTCTGGCTCATCATGGATAAAGTATCCCGCTCGATCCTTGGTTATCAGGTTTCTACATCCCGGGATGTCGGTCCCTGCATCCTCACCATGCGCATGGCTTTTGCAAAATTTAAAGAGTTCCCCGGCAAAGCCCTGAAGTTCATTGCGGACGGCTACAGCGCCTATCCGTTGGCTGCCCAGCAGTTCAAGCTGGAAAAAGACTGGGATGTTTTTATCACCCAGGTCATCGGTCTGACCAATGATGATGAGGTCTCTAAAAAGTTCCGTCCGTTTAAGCAGCTTATCGAGCGACTGAACCGTACATTCAAAGAGTCCTACCGCATCACCTGTGGTTATGGTACGGAAGATGGTGCCTGTCACAGTGTATCCCTCTGGATCGCCTACTATAACTTCCTGCGTCCTCATGAGAAAACCGGCGGCAAAGACCCGCTCAACAAAGTCGACCTGCTGGAAGGCGCCGGTAACATGCCCGGCAAGTGGCAGCTGCTTATCTACCTTGGCCAGAAGACCATCCTGGAACAACAAAAAGCGAAAGCCACTGGCTGTTCTTAGATTCCAAGCCAGAGGTAAATATCCAGCCACCGGAACCATTGGTTCCGGCTGCGCCCTTGATGGCACGGCAAAACAATGCTACAATGCTGTGGATCTGACGGAGACGAACTGACTGTTCTTGAGTTCTTCGCCGTCGGTAAGACTGCCAGAGCATTGCTTTGTCATGCCGTCAAGGGTGGCGGACGATGTCAAAAATAAACATATCTGCAATTTTCAAGGTTCCAATGGAGCCGATTTTTTCGACTCCTGTTTTTCATAGGCTACTTTACACTACCCCTGCTCTTTACAGCATACTTCTTCAGTTTCCAGAGCACCCGATTTTCTTCTTGATACCGCCTCCAGAAACTTTGCAGGGCTCATGGACAGACCGGTCTCCGCCGCAGTCTCTTCCGCCAGCTTTCTCTGTTCTAATTCTTCCATGAGAGAGAATTTCTCTCCCTGCTTTTTCAGGAAGTCGAGACAGATGGCGTGGAAGGTACCGATCTGCATTCCTTTTCCCGCCTGTTTCTTCCCCGTCTCCCGGCTGATCCGCTCCCGCATCTCTGATGCCGCCTGATTGGTAAATGTAACAGCAGTGATCTCGGAGGGCCGTGCCTTGCGATACTCCAGCAGATAACGGAGGCGGGAAACCAGCGTCTTCGTCTTGCCGGTGCCCGGACCTGCCTTCACAGCAATTCTGAGTGATGTACACCTCACCGCATATTCCTGCTCCGGATTCAGTGCCGGCGAGGTGCTCTCTGTGCCCGCAGCAGTAACGGTATGATCCGACACAGAGTTCTTATCTGAGCCACCGTCAACAGGATCCTGCAGTTCTTTTTCTTCCCCTGCCGAAATGCTGTCATCACTTTTTTCCTTATCGGCAGCATTCCCCAACAGGTCAAAGAAATCCATCTGCCCTTCTGTATTGTTCAGCTCATCTGCGGTAAACAGCCTGATCACGCCGTACTCCCCGTCGAATCCGGGGATTCGTTCTACCTGTCCTTTTCTCAGACGGCCGATTCCTTCCGCCATACGGGTTCCGGCCACACGGCGGATATCTTCCAGCGGTATGTTCCTCAATATCTCAAACTCCGGCCCCAGCCCGGCCAGCATCCTCTGATACTCTTTCTTCACCTTTACGCTTGCAGAGGAATGGCCTTCCGATGCGCCGATCACTTCCGGCAGAGGCACCAGACTCTCGAATATCTTCGCATTTTCCCGGACATATCCCTCTGCCCGGTCAGCCAGTTCTTCTACCCGGTGGGATACACCGATGGTGATCTTTCTCCCGCACACCGGACAGATGCCGTTATACTTCATGGTTTCCGCCGGCGTCAGACAGAGATTGCATTTCCGGTGGCCATCCATATGATACTTGCCCTCCTCCGGAAAGAACTCGATCGTCCCGTACAGACCCTCTCCAATCTGTATCGCCCGGGCCAGCCCCTCATAGGAGAGCGGAATATCAAGCAGATTAGCCTCCCGTCCCAGCTTCGCCGGCGAGTGGGCATCCGAGTTGGAGATCAGCTGGTAGCGGTCCAGAGCCGACACCCTCCAGTTCATCGGCGGATCAGAGGACAGCCCTGTCTCCATGGCATGAATATAGGGTGTCAGATCTTCGAAGCACTCCTCTACGGTATCAAATCCGGAAAACGCTCCGAACAGAGAGAAATGCGGCGTCCAGATATGAGCGGGCACGTAAACCGCCTGAGGACACAGCTCCAGAAGGATTTCCAGCAGATCATGGCAGTCCAGTCCCAGGATAGGCCGCCCGTCAGAATGAATATTTCCAATCTGCTCCAGTCTGGCGGATATCTTCCGAGCGTCATCCAGACCCGGCAGAAGGATCAGGCTGTGAACCTTGCGTACCTTTCCGTTCTTCTTATAGATTGAACTGATCTCTCCCGTTATGGCAAACCTGGGGATCATCTCCCCCGGGATCTCGCCATCACGGATCCGATACTCTTCTTTCAGAACATAAAGCCCGTCCTCTGCCGGCTCCAGCTTCTCTGTCAGTTCCTCCCTCCAGGCCGGATGGGTAAAATCCCCGGTTCCCACAATGTGGATACCCTTCTTTCTCGCCCAGAGATCAAGATGCTCGGGCGTACAGTCTTTGCTGGTAGCCCGGGAATAACGGGAATGAATATGCAGGTCTGCTATATACATGTCTGCCACCTCCATGCAGCTTTTTCTTTCGCACTTTATCACCATTATATTCCTTCGCCAAAAGCAAAGTCAATGAAGGGGCTCGGTGATTTCATATTCTGGCCTCTTCAATACATATCTTGCTCTGTTTTGTTTTTCCCATTTACTTTTTCTCACTTTCTTCCTATCATTTTCATACTCATTAAACATTTTATAAGGAGATGGCAGTTATGGAATATATAGTAAAACTCCTCACTACCTTTGGAATCATCGCAGGAGCAGTTGACCTTCTGTTCCTGAAAGGGAAATGGAAGCTGGGCGAAAAGTTTCAGCAGGGATTTGAGATGATCTTCAGCTGTGATATGGGCGGCTATGCTCTGGCTCAGTCTCTGGCTGATGATCCGGCAACAGGACTGATGCTTGGCATGGTCACAGCCGGAATGTTCGGGGGCGCTCTGAACTTCACGATCCCGCTTGGATTCGGTATAATCGATAAATCAGCTATCCCTGGCTTCTCCAAAGGCGTCCTGTTCGGCCTGGGATTTATCCCGGCAGGAAATCTTGTATCAGGACTCATCCTTGGACTTTCCTTAAGGACGATCATCTGGAACAGCCTCCCTGTCCTGATCTTATCCGTCTTCATTATCATCGGAATGATCCGGTCCGCGGAAAAGATGGTCCATCTGATGGATCTCCTTGCATCGGCAATGCGTATTCTGGGGATTGTGGGAATCGTACTTGGCGCTCTTGACTATCTCCTCGGCGTCACTATAATTCCGGATATGGATTCTCTCATGGATTCCATGCTTCTCGTCTGTCAGATGACAGTAACAATGATCGGAATGCTGCCCGTTATGGAACTGGTTTCCCGTCTTCTCAAAAAGCCTCTGGAAGCCGCAGGCAGACGCGCCGGCCTCGATGCCGTCAGCATCTCCGGCATGATCTTCTCCCTCGTATCATGCGCGCCCGTGTTCCCCATGATGAAAGAGATGAATCTCAAGGGCCAGATCATCAATGGAGCCTGGGCAATTCTTGTTGCCGCGGTCTTCGGAAGCCAGCTGGGATTAGCCATGTCCTCATGCCCCGAGGTCCTGCCTGCACTGTTATCCGGCAAGCTGGCAGCCGCTCTCTGCCGTTCTGACAGCAGGAAGCGGCCTGCTCTTTTCAGGAGGTTTCCATGAAATATCCGCTTTTTCTCTCCCGTGAGGAGATTTACAATGGGCACTATTCAATCAAAAAGAGGGACGCAACGTGCGAATTTACAAGAGATCTGCACTATCATGACTTCTATGAGATTCAGTTTTATCTGTCGGATATAAACTCTGAAAGAGACAGGACAAATACCGCCCTTCCGCTGGGAGAGATTACTGTCAGCGAAGAAACGCTTCCGCTGGTTCACGGCTCTCTCGTGCTGATCAATATGTTTGAGCCCCATCAGATCCAGATCACATGCGAACAACCTTATATCCGTTACTGTATCTCTTTTGATTCCAGCCTCCTGCTTTTTGCATGTTCAGACACATCCAATCTTTTCAATATTTTTTCCAGCTGCGCCAGATCCGGACACGTACGCAGACTGACTTCCGGACAGATACTCGATCTGATCAGCATTTGCCGCAGATATGAGACCCTGTCGATGGCAAACGGATCGACAAAGCGAAGCTTCTTCTTGCGGGGTCTGTATCCGCCGCAGACGCCGGGCGCGATACCGGTTTTCACAGCTATGCTCATTTTTACCGGACATTCAAAAAAATCACAGGCATGAGCCCAACCGAATATCAAAAAAGAGAGTAACTGTTCATTCGTCTCAGACGTCCGTCATAACGGAGCTGTGTTATCCCGGCGGCCACTCTTTCGCTCGGAGCATAGCGTGGCCTTCGTGACAACACAGTTCGTTTATAGCTGGGTACCGAAACGTGCCTCAACAGTAATAAAAGAGAAAAAGGTATGAACAGCTTCCGCATAACTTTCTTGACGCTTTCTTCTCAGGAGAGCTATAATACAGAAGGCCGGCCAGATTGGCGGCACAATATTAATATATGGGAAAGAATTCATAAATATAATAGTATGAAGGAGAACTGACATGACAATATTCCGACCATTTAGGGCTGTGCGGCCCGCGGAAGACCTGGCTTCTTCCATAGCTGCCCTGCCCTACGATGTATACAGCAGTGAAGAGGCAAGGGAAGCCGTCGCTGCCAATCCGCTTTCCTTTCTGAAGATAGACCGTGCGGAAACCCAGTTTCCCAGGGGGACAGATATGTACTCTCAGGCAGTCTATGACAGAGCCAGAGATACACTGAACGAGATGATCGCAGACGGATCCTTCATTCAGGAGGACAGCGCCTGCTACTATCTCTATGCCCTTACCATGAACGGGCATACTCAGGCCGGTATCGTCGGATGTGCCTCTGTGGATGACTACCAGAACGGAATTATCCTGAAACATGAGAATACTCTGGAGTCGAAGGAACAGGACCGTATCCGCCATGTGGAGACCTGCTCCGCCCACACTGGCCCCATCTTCCTGGCTTGCCGTCCTGTACCGGAACTGAAGTCACTTACAGATCAGATCCGCCGGGAGACTCCACTTTATGATTTCATCAGTGAAGACGGCATCCGTCATCAGGTATGGCGGATCTGCAGTCCAGAGGATATCGAGAATATTTCTCAGTCATTTGCAGATATTCCTCACCTTTACATCGCGGACGGACACCACAGAGCCGCCTCGGCGGTGAAGGCAGGACTGCGTAAAAGAGCCGCAGATCCGGGCTTTTCCGGTACGGAAGAGTACAACTATTTCCTGTCTGTAGTCTTCCCTTCTGATGAGCTGAATATCTATGATTACAACCGGATCGTGACAGATAAAAATAACTATACAACCGGGCAGCTTCTTGATATGATAAAGGATGGATTTGAGATCACCCGGATCGGCAGCACGGCCTTTCGTCCGGAGCACCGTGGAGAATTCGGAATGTATCTGGACCACTGCTGGTACAGACTTACCGCGAAGCCGTCTCTCCGGTCTGAGGATCCGGTAAAGGGACTGGACGTGTCTATCCTTCAGGATCACATCCTCTCCCCGATCCTTGGCATCACAGACCCGAAGAACGATCCCCGTATCCGTTTCTCCGGAGGGATCCGTGGGCTGAAGGCTCTTGAAGAGGGCGCAGACCGCTCCGGCGGAGTCGCATTTGCCATGTTCCCCACTTCCATGGATGAACTGATGGCTGTTGCAGACGCTGGACTGCTCATGCCGCCGAAATCGACCTGGTTTGAGCCGAAACTCCGCAGCGGACTTTTTATCCACCGGTTCTGACACTTTCAGATCCGGATGCCGAACGGGTGTAAGATATAGGAAAGAATATGAATATAAAAGAGGAGATGTAATTCAATGGAAAGAAATGAACTGTGCTGGTGCGGCAGCGGCAAAAAGTATAAAAAATGCCATATGCCCATTGAAGAGAAAATGCTTCTTCACGAAGAGCGGGGTGAGATTGTTCCCTCCCGGAAGCTTCTCAAGACTCCCCACCAGATTGAAATGATCAAAAAAAGTGCTGCTCTTAATACAGCAGTCCTGGATGAAGTTGCCAAACACATTCACATCGGAATGAGCACTGCAGAAATTGACGAGATCGTCTACCGCTTCACTACTGAGCATGGCGGTATACCTGCTCCCCTGAACTACGAAGGCTTCCCGAAGAGTGTGTGCACTTCCATCAACAATGAGATCTGCCACGGTATCCCGGATGAGAACATTTTCCTGGAAGAAGGCGACATCATCAATGTAGATGTCTCGACGATTGTGGACGGATATTTCTCAGACGCTTCCCGTATGTTCAAGATGGGGAAAATCTCCGACCGTGCAGAACGCCTGATCCGCGTTACAGAGGAATGCGTTGAACTTGGCCTCGCTGCTGCAAAACCCTGGGGCCACCTGGGCGATATCGCTGACGCTATCAATTCCCATGCCAAGGCAAACGGATACTCCGTAGTAAAGGATATCGGCGGCCACGGCATCGGACTGGAATTCCATGAGGATCCCTTTGTCAGCTATGTCACTCCCAAAGGAACCGAGATGCTGCTTGTGCCGGGCATGATGTTCACCATCGAGCCCATGATCAACGAAGGCAGCCCTGAATTCTTCGTAGATGAGGACAACGGCTGGACAGTCTACACCGAAGACGACGGACTCTCCGCCCAGATCGAATACATGGTGCTCGTCAAAGAAGACGGGATCGAAGTACTGACGAAATAGATATGGGAAATCCATCTTTGACACATAGATAAACTTCCGGCATATGAAGGCTTTATCCGATATACAGATCGCACGGCGGCAGGAAACTCTTCATCTTTTGTCTTGGATAAATTGAGTCCCCGGGCAGCATATCACATGAGCAGAACATTCCGCGGGAGCATTCCGAAAAGCATTTGTTCCGGATGTTAGTCAAGATCAAATGGAGTGCCTTTACACGAACAATTGATCTTGGCGTTACATCCGTTCAAATCTTTGAGGTAGAGCGGAGCGGGTTCTGCGATGTGATATGCTGCCCGGGGACGGCCCTTTATCTATACACCAAAGATGGCTTTCCCATCAATATTCCCAGGTAGGGTTCGTATTCTACGCCTTCATTTCTTGGTACACCGTCGCGGACGGAGTCTTTCATGGCTAGTTCGATCATTTTGCCGGCTTTCTCTATTATATCGGGTATTCTGTCGCCCCGGGCCTTGCCGCCGGCGATAGCGGATGCGAAGAGGTCCCCCGTCCCAGAGAAGCTTTCGCCGATAAATGGGAATGCAGCAAGTGAAGATTCTTTTTTCGTCACATACAGGTTCCCGATCTTCTCCTCTCCGCTTGCACTGTCGCGGAACCGGATCCCTGTGATCACGATCTCATGCGGTCCCTTTGCGATTACATTTTTCGCCATCTGCTCTATAATAGTGAAAAGGTGTTTTTCCTCTGTCATCTGTCCGATCATGCGGTAATCTGTATCAGTCAGCAGGCAGAGTTCCGTCAGATTCGGAGTTATAATATCTGCCCGATAGACCAGTTCTTTCATAAGTCTGACAAATTCCGCAGAAAAAATACTAAACTGTTTTCCCTCATCTCCCATAATAGGATCCACAAGGAGAAACGTCTTTTTCCCATAAAATGTATCTAAAAAATCAGTCACTTTTTCAATCTGTTTCTCATCAGCCAGAAAACCCGTATAGATCCCATCAAAGGAAACATTCATCTTCTTCCATTCCTGCCGAATGAAATCCATCTTATCTGTAAAATCATCAATATAATAACTTGGATATCCGGTCTGAGCACTCAGCACGGCCGTAGGAAAGGGACAGGGTTGCACCCCCATGGCGGCTGTGACGGAAATGGCCGCTGCCAGAGAACAGCGTCCAAACCCGGACAGATCGTTGATCACAGCTATTTTCTTAATCATATTCTCCTCCTCTTTTTCTGCAGAAGGGGGGACCGACCCTGTTGTCAGAATCTGATCCCCCTGTCTGCGATCTCTGTTAATATGTGGCATTCTCTGGTCAAACAACAAATGATCTACATTCATCTGTCATTCAGATTTTTAATCGGTTTGAGTACGATTGCCGAGTGTCTTCCCATATTCAGGACAACTTCTCCGTTCTCAACAATATACTCATCATAATCCGTAGTAAAACCTTCTTCATACGAATACATAAGCCGTTTCATCCGTCCGGTTTTCGGCACTCCGCAGAACCAGACAGGAATCGTTACTTCTCTCAGGTCTTTACTGTTATTCACAGCCACTACAATCTGCTCTCCCCCCTGGAATCTTCCATAGGCGAGCAGATTGTTCGCTGCCGTAAGCAGCTTGATCGATCCTTTTCTCAGAGGTTTCTCCTCCTTATGGATTCGGATCATTTCCTTATGGAACTCCAGCATCTGTTTATCTTCCCTTCCCCAGGGATACGTACGCCGGCTGTCCGGATCTGTAAAGCCGCAGAGGCCAACCTCGTCTCCATAATAAATGGTTGGCGCACCTACCCATGTCATCTGAACTGTGACAGCCTCACGCATGACGGCATGATTGACTCCTTCCTCAGCTGCTTTGGAGCCAACATGCTCAATACGGCCTACAATATGATTAGTCCTTGTCAGGAAACGAGAATGATCATGGTTAGAAAGTTCATTCATTGCAACCTGGAGAGATGGGGTCAGCATGCTGGCCATAAAGTGACTCATAGCGCCTACGAAGTTATCCGGATTTCCCCACAGATCTGTCCGCCGCTCATCACTATGTTTCTCCATCCCGGTCAGGAACCATGTCAGCGGCTCCATAAATGCATCATAATTCATTACACTGTCCCACTCATCGCCCTGAAGCCATTCGATAGGATCCCCGTAATGCTCCGCAAGAATAAGGGCGTTGGGATTAGCACTCTTTACTTCCTTGCGGAAGCGCTTCCAGAACATATGATTATATTCATTGCTGCACCCCAGATCAGCCGCAACATCCAGCCGCCATCCGTCTGCATTATAAGGCGGGGAAACCCATTTCTTCCCGATATCCATGATATACTGCTCCAGCTCCGGCGAGTCTTCATATGAAAGCTTCGGGAGCGTATCGTGTCCCCACCAGCCGTCATAACTTCCGTTATACGGCCATGCCTCCCGTCTCGCATCATGAAAATGGAAGAAATCCCGGTACGGGCTGTCCGCACTGACGTAAGCTCCTTTTGGATAATCCGGCTGCTGCTCGTAGATCCTTTCCCGGTCCATCCATTTATTAAAGGAACCACAGTGATTAAACACTCCGTCCAGAATCACCTTCATTCCCCGTCTGTGCATTTCTTCCACGAGACGGGCGAAAAGCTCGTTACTAGCCTCAAGATTCCGGATATCACCTGTACGCTTCTGATATTTTGTGGCATTGATATTATTCTCTGCCCCCTCCGGAAGCGTTTCTCCTCCATCTGTCACGATCTTGCCGTAATGGGGATCGATATAATCATAATCCTGTATATCATATTTATGATTAGACGGAGATACAAACAGCGGATTGAAATAAATAACCTCAACTCCAAGATCCTGCAGGTAATCCAGCTTATCCATAACTCCCTGCAGGTCTCCGCCATAGAAATTGCGGATATCAAGATTTGCCGGCGGCTGGCTCCAGTCCCCGACCTTCGCGCTGGGCGCGCCGATATATATATATTCCCTTTCCTCCACATCATTGGAAGGATCTCCATTGTAGAAACGGTCCACGAAAATCTGATACATGACCGCCCCTTTAGCCCAGTCTGGTGTGGAGAAACCAGGCACGATAATAAATGCATAATAATCTTCAATATGATCTGATACTCCGCAACGGTTGTAGTAACAGATTTCCTCGCCTCTCTTGATCTCAAACGAGTAGCAGAACGGCTCTGTTCCCAACTGGCATTCAATCTCATAGAAATCGAACTCTTCCCCGGAAGTTGTCTTCCACATAGAATAACTTCGTTCTCCTGTGAGCAGGTTCACTTCCTCCACATCGTTATGCGCCGTACGGAACCTGAGTGATATTTTCTCATTGATATCTGGTTCTGCCGGAAGTACATAATCCTGCGTGCCATCACAAAACAGTGCATCTCTGTTCATAAATCAAGCCTCCTTACCTAAGTTGAAACATAATCCGGTCAGACAACAACCAGAGCGGATGCTACTGCGCATCCGCTCCGCTGGTTTCGAACAGTGCTTCAAATTCACTTCTGGTTATCTTTTCTTTTTCAAGTAAAAGCTTCGCACACGCATCCAGAACTGCATGATTCTCATGGATGATTGCACGTGCCTTCTGATAGCATTCATCGATGATCCGCTTCACTTCTTCATCAATCGTACCTGCTACTTTTTCTCCATATCCACGCGATGTATGACCAAAATCACGTCCGATAAATACTTCATCACTGTCATTATCATAGTTGATCAGACCAAGGCGCTCGGACATACCGAACTTGGTGATCATGGATTTCGCAATTGCAGTGGCCTGTTTGATATCCTGAGATGCCCCCGTAGTGATATCGTCAAATATCTCCTCTTCTGCCACTCGTCCTCCAAGTGATACTGTGATCTCCTGCAGCATCTTTCCCTTTGTATCGTACATCTCGTCTTTTTCAGGGAGAGGCATGGTATATCCGCCAGCTGGTCCTGTCGGTATGATGGAAATACTGTATACGGGTCCCACATCCGGAAGGACATGGAACAGGATCGCGTGTCCGGCCTCGTGATAAGCAGTGATACGGCGTTCTTTCTCAGAAATGATCCGGCTCTTCTTCTCAGAACCGATACCAACCTTTACAAAAGCATGCCTGATATCCTGCTGCTGTATAAATACCCGGTTATCCTTTGCGGCGATGATCGCAGCTTCATTCAGCAGGTTCTCCAGATCCGCTCCGGTAAATCCTGCCGTTGTCTGAGCGATCTGTTTCAGATCAACGTCTTCTGCAAGAGGTTTATTCTTGGCATGTACACGGAGGATTTCCTCTCTTCCGCCTACATCAGGACGTCCTACGATAACATTACGGTCGAACCGGCCCGGTCTCAGGATCGCAGGATCCAGTATATCTTTACGGTTCGTAGCAGCCATCACGATAATCCCTTCATTGACGCCGAACCCGTCCATCTCAACGAGAAGCTGGTTCAATGTCTGTTCTCTCTCGTCATGTCCGCCACCCAGGCCGCTGCCGCGTCTTCTTGCCACTGCGTCGATCTCATCAATAAATACGATACACGGCGCGTTCTTCTTGGCATCCTGGAACAGATCCCTGACACGAGATGCTCCTACGCCGACGAACATCTCCACAAAATCAGAACCTGATATACTGAAGAAAGGCACACCTGCCTCACCGGCAACCGCTTTCGCCAGCAGCGTCTTTCCAGTTCCCGGAGGTCCCTCCAGGAGGACTCCTTTCGGAATTCTGGCTCCCACCTGGATATATTTCTTAGGAGATTTCAGGAAGTCAACGATCTCTTCCAGAGCTTCCTTCTCCTCTTTCAGGCCGGCCACATCAGCAAATGTAACCTTGATCTCATTCTGACTGGTCATACGTGCGCGGCTTTTCCCGAAATTCATAGCTTTCGCGTTCGCTCCTCCGCCCTGACGGTTCATCAGGAAAAAGATCAGAAATACCCCTGCCATTGTTATCAGCAGCGGGATCAGGATTACTGTAAGCATAGACTGGTGAGGTACGTCCGACATCCCGTACACGACGCCATTTTCATCAAGGAAGTCCTTCACCTCATTGACATCAGATACATTAACCGTTCGACTCGAGCCGTCACTGCGCAGGGTAACCGTCACGGTTCCCGTAGGAACCTCGCTGTTCTGATTGATATATATGTCTGCTACATTTTCATCTTCCACTTCCTGAACAAAAGCGGAATATGTCATGTCCTGCTGATGCATCTGCATCTGACTGGCCATCCAGAGAGCCGCGACCACAAGCAGGACAAATAGAATGATAGTAGGGCCGCTTGCGCCTCTGTATTTTCTGTTATTATCCAAAGTTGTAATACTCCTTCCTATTCCACGCCTTCCACAACACCGATGTAGGGAAGATTTCTATATTTCTGGGCATAATCAAGGCCATATCCCACTACAAACTCGTCTGGGATGGCAAATCCCTGGTAATCCACCTTCACATCCTTCACTCTGCGCTCCGGCTTATCCAGAAGCGTACAGAGGCGCATGCTGGCAGGATTCCTCTTCTTAAGTACATCGATCAGGTAATACAGTGTATTCCCCGAATCAATGATATCCTCCACGATCAGGACATCCTTGTTCTCGATCGATTCATCCAGGTCTTTGGCTATGCGTACGACTCCGCTGGATGACGTCCCGTCTCCATAGCTTCCAACGCACATAAAGTCAAGGGAAACCGGCACAGTAATCCTCTTCGCCAGTTCACACATAAAGAATACTCCGCCTTTAAGGACACAGATCAGATGAATCTGCTTCCCTGCATAATCCTCGCTGATCTTCTTTCCCAATTCTCTTATCTTCCGGTCAACTTCTTCCTCCGGAATCAAAACTCTGATCGTCTCTGCCATCTTTTTTCTCCTCCGTTATCTTTATCTCAAGAATTCTCTCCGTCTTTTCTCCCACCTGATATGCTCTGCTCATGCGCATGCCGGGGATCCACAGGATATGACTCCCCTCTGCGATCAGCAGGATACGGTCTCTTTGTTCGCGCGGGACTTTTTCATTTATGAACCAGGATTTCAGTTTCTGGCGTTCTCCGCCTGCCCCTGTAACCAAATAATCGCCGGGGCGGCGTGTCCTCGCAGAAAGACCGTATTTTATTATATCATAGTCAAAGCATTTCGTGTAGCTTTTTTGCGGTATCTCTTTTACACAATCCATTTTTATATTTTCCAGGATCCGGCATGATATGCGCTGACCGGTAGCCGGGAAAAATGTTTCTCCGGGGATATTTATGAACACACTGTCATCTTCTTGCCGTGTCCTTTCTCCTTCAGTTTTTCCGGAGTTTCTGTTCATCGCCACGCCTTCATACACTTTTGAGGCAGTCACACCGAAAGGCAGATCCAACCGTCTTCCCGGCTGCTTTGCAAAGAGTTCCTCCACGGCAGATATATGCACGGAACGAATATCCCGCTCTGCCCCCGCCGTCCGGCTCAGGGCCCTGCGGATCAGAAACTGCTTCAGAGCCGGTGCTTCCTTTTCAAAGCACACTCCATCGATCAATAATCCGTTTTCTCTTTCCGACACACATCTTTCCCAGGCTTCTTCCGTCCTGGCGTCCATATAATCCCATACCTCCTGCGCCTGGCGCGACAGGCTGTCCAGATGAGCCGCCGCCCCCTGGTTGACCTGACTGCAGAGCACCGGAAGGACATTATGCCGGATCCGGTTTCTCGTATACTCGTCTTCCTCATTTGTCGCGTCTGTGCACCAGGAAATATTTTCCGCTCTGAGAGCCTCTACTATTTCCTGCCGAGACAGAGAGAGAAGCGGACGGATCCATTCTCCATAGACCGGACGGATCCCGCACAGTCCCTTTATCCCGGTTCCTCGTGCAATATTCAGGAGAACTGTTTCTGCGTTGTCGTCTCTGTGATGAGCCGTAGCGATCTTTGTCGCCCCTTCTGTCCGGCACATTTCCTGAAATGCCGCTCTCCGCACATCTCTGCCAGCCTCCTCAAGAGATTGTTTCCTGTTTCTGGCAATTAATTCCACATTTTCCCGAAATATCCTGCACGGTACATCCAATTCCCTGCAGAGCCTGGCAACAAACTCTTCATCCGCCGCTGCCGCTTTGCCCCGGATACAGTGGTTCACGTGGCAGACAACGATCTGAAATCCCAGCTTTTCCCTCAGCCCACAGAGCACAAAAAGCAGGCATACCGAATCTGCACCTCCCGATACGCCTGCTGCCACCACGTCACTCTTCCGGATCATGTCATACTTTCTGATAAATTGTTCTGTTTTCTTTATTATATTCTTCATCATATGTAAACTATAACCAATTTCTTCCCTCTCTGCAACCCTGTTCGACGTTCCTATATTCAACATAGCCGTTCAGCTCCATGGCTGAACTGTTGCTCAACACTCCCATATTCCCACAGCGAGGACTGTCATGTCATCTTCGGGCTCTTTTCCAGTCCAATTCAGGACCTGTTCCAGAACATGATGCGCCATTTCTTTCGGATTCCTGATCGCACTTCCCTGTATGATCGTCTCCAGGAGGATATCCTGCTCTCCCACGGGCAGCGCATCCAGCACTCCGTCTGTCACCATGATCACAAAGTCCCCATCCTCCAGCTGCCGCTTCACAGAATCGATTTCAATAGAATTCACAACCCCGATAGGCAGACTGGTAGAGCTCAGATGCTCTACACTGTCTTTCTTCCTGATAAACGTTGAGGAAGCTCCTGCCTTGATGATCTCACATTCTCCTGTATACAGATCAAATACAGTCATGTCCACGGTTGAATAATGTATCTCCTCCCGCCCCATTACCAGTGTTGTGTTTATCATCTGGATCGCGGTTTTCTCAGGGAATCCTGCCTCCAGCAATTCCTCCAGCAGTTCGATCACAAGTGTACTCTCCCTGCACGCCTCCTCTCCTGAGCCCATGCCGTCCGAGAGAGCCACCCCCTGTCTGCCGCCAGGCATATCCATCATAGTGTAGTTGTCTCCGGATATGCTGCTGCACCCCTTTCCGATCCGTGCAGTTCCCTGCATCGTATAATATGCCGGTCCCTCCAGACATACGATGGTCATATAGCTGTTTCCCAACATCTGCGCACTGTCTTTCTGCAGGATCAGGTGTCTCCCTGACGCCGCAGATATGAGCTTTACCAGTTCTTTTACCGGCATTTTCTGATTCTGCATCATCCTTGCTGTCACATGGATCTCATACTTTCCTTCCCGGTTCATGAAAAAGTTTGTATACAGGACCTTGATTCCTTTCCTTTTCAGAGCCGAAGCAATTTTCTTTTCCAGACGTTCATCTGTAAAGATACTGCTTTCCAGCTCTTTTGCCGTATTCTGGATCATATCTGCAAACGTGTCCATCTGGATTGCGCACCCCTCCCTGCTGCGTGCGATCCGGTTTGTCCACATCATATTCTGACGGGCGTCATGGAATCCCGTCAGCATTTCCCGCAGGAACCGCGGCGCCATAACACAGCGCTGCATCAGTTTTCTTTTCGTCTCTACATTAAGTTCATTCCCATAATGATCCACTGCCGAGAGGATCTCGTATCCCATCTGATAGGTGTGTACGAAGTTTTCTCCCCAGCACCAGCCGCATTTCTCACACTTTCCGCACACTTTTTCCTTCACACGGTCAAACATCTCGTCAATTTCCTCGCCGGAGAAAGCTTTCTTTTTTTCTTCCAGTCCGAGGAATGTGCGGGACAGCTGTTTCAGTGATCCTGCAAATTTCTCTATCTGATCCACATATGGGCTTCCATGTACAGCCTGTCCGTCGTTCATCCAAACGTTACTCCCTTCACATTCAAGACTCGTTAATCCGTCTTCTTCCACATCGGAACGCATAAAGACTCCGGGAAAAATCCCGGAGTCCTCTTTCGTAGCTTTGTTCATTTATCCTGAAAGACGGGGAAACATGTGATCAGCCTGTCTGCCAATGCAGATGAACGTTTCCACCTGAAAAATCAACACAGAACTTCCGCTGTCTTACTGCACCGGCTTGAAAATAATCTCATCCGGATCAACAAGTCCCAGCTTCTCTTCTGCTATTTCCTTTACATACTCGTCAGTTTTGACATATTCCTTAAATTCATCTATCTCTTCTGATCTCTTCTCTTCCGCTGCGATCTGTTCCTTCAGCTCGTTTTCCTGCTCTTTGTACCCCGCATTCTTCGCCTGAAGCGACACAGCATTGACCGTCAATATCCCTGTCAGAGATACCAGGATCAAGCAGATCAGAAACATACTTCTTACATGACGGTGCCTCCCGCGGCTTCTCCTGCGCCTGCGCCGTCTTTCCACTTCTGCGGCTTTCCCTTTTTTCATCATACTCACCCACTTATTAATTGTGTTTTCATGCACCCCATTTAAGGAATATTCTATCGGTTTTTTCCGTACTTTTCAAGTTTTTTCTTCATCATCCTGCATATTTTTTTCAGCAGGATGGCACAGGAATATTCTGCCAGAGCGCCGGCAGCAACACCTAGTATAAAGAACCATCTGACACTACCATATGTTGTTTTATACATCTGTCGGAACAGGTATACGCTTGTTCCAATCCAGAATATAAAATCCTCAACTCCAACCGCCAGACTACTGTGCCGTATCACCTGCCTCAGACATGTTAAAACCTGATATACAAGCAGCAGCGCCATGCCCGAAAGTCCCGCATACAGGAAGACCGCAGCTTCCCTCCCGATTCCGGATATCACAGGTGCACCCCCTACTTGAATAGCTTAGACAGGAAGCCCTCTCCCTGGCGCGCTGTCTGCGAAACACTGGAATAGGCAATGCTGTCAATATTTCCGGACAGATCCACCTCTCCTTTTTCAACACTCAGCCGGTTGACATGAAGGTCCGTTCCCTTGACCATGAGCATTCCCTGCTCTGTTTCCAGCAATATTTCGTTGAGATCAAATGACAGAACATCCAACACTCCCGTCACCATGCTCGTTTTTCTGTTATTTACAACCAGCTTATGTGCTTTTGCTATCCTCTGTTCCTCCATCTGCCAGCTCCCCTTTCTTCTTTCTCTATACTGATCAAAGAATGCCTCTGCATTCCTGCGCGGCGTCCCCATCTGATATATATGAAATAATGTCCAAGGTTATGACAGTTAAACGGCGGGTTACTGTTCAGACGTACCGGAAGAGATCTTTCGCCTCTTCCTTTTTTGTCGTATCCTGGATATCAAGCACCTCTACTTTGACCGCTTTTGTTCCAAACTGGATCTCTATCGTATCCCCCGTCTTTACCTGCACCGATGCCTTGGCAGCCTTACCGTTTACCATAACGCGCCCCGCATCGCAGGCTTCATTCGCCACAGTCCGTCTTTTGATCAGTCGTGACACTTTTAAGAACTTATCTAAACGCATGTTGTTTTCCTCCATGTATAAAGGCACTTACAATGCCGAACTCCAGCATTATAAGTGCCTGATTCTTCAGATATTTATTCCTCGAGCAAATCCGGAATTAGTTGATCGCGTCTTTTAAAGCCTTTCCTGCTTTAAACTTCGGAGCCTTACTTGCAGCAATTTTCATTGTCTCACCTGTCTGGGGATTTCTTCCCTCCCTTGCTGCTCTCTCGCTTACTTCAAATGTTCCAAATCCAACAAGCTGAACTTTATCTCCTGCTTTAAGCTGCTCTGTAACAACATCTACAAATGCCTTTAAAGCTTTCTCTGCATCCTTTTTTGAAATCTCTGCCTGCTCTGCTACAGCTGCTACTAATTCTGTTTTGTTCATGGATAATTCCTCCTTTATTGTACCGAATACAATCTGATTTTCTTATTAAGGTCCCCTTTCCTGCACATACAGGGATCACCCTTATGTATTGTTATAACGGTTTCATATGTCTTTGTCAAGATTTTTCAGGCCCATATTCAAAGATTTTCGGGCGTTTTTCAAAGGATTTTCAAGGAAAAAACATCCTCAAGAAACGTGTATTTTTCTTCTGACTGACGGATGGCTGTTCTGAGTTTTTCCACGCTTTTTTCCTGCAGCCATGCTTTGTTCGAATGGTAGTATCCGCTGGCAGTCTTCCAGTACTTCTCAGGATAGGCCAGGGACAGACCTACAAATTTTCGTTCCGCCGGCGTAAGGGGACGGATATTTTCATAAGCCTCCATAATATTCTGTCCGGTTTTTTGTTTCCAATGATATTTTTCCATTGTTTTTCGCAGAAAGTAATACAGATCTTTCACCTGGATATCCACACACATATGCTCAAAATTCGTAATTGCTGTGTCTCCGGCCAGTATCTGAACATTGTGATAATTATAGTCTCCGTGAGACATGTTCCTTTCTGCTAAGGATCGATCATACAAGTCCATGCAGCCTGAGCCCCGCATCACTGCAAAGACCCTGTCTGCCAGAGCATACATTTTCTCAAAGCTCTCCAGATAAAGATATTCGAACTCATTCTTTGTTACACGGCTGCGGATAAAAGTACGCACTTTCTTCATCTCCCGATTATGTCTCAGGAGCTCATCCAGAGGATTTCTGTGCACCGGAGGATCAGAAACCGACTCTCCCGCCCTGCTTTCATTCAGCTTTAAATGCAGACGGGCCAGTGTCTGTGCCGCTAAAATGAGGTCATTATCCTTTCTCACCTCACATTCCCTGCCCGAAAACCATTTCTTCATCATATACTTTGTTCCGTCACGTGAAATAACAAGGAGCTCATGGTCACGGGTAAAAACCGGCGTGTCAACCTTCAGTCCATCCTCCTTCTCCAAACGGTCCAGGACTGTATACAGCAGTGAGGCGCGCCGCTCTGATATCCGGGTCTCTTTCAGCAGCATCGTCCCCTCATCTGTTTCGCAAAAAAACGCACCCCTTATTCTTCGGGTGCCTCTTACTTCCATATCATAGTGTTCCAACACTTCCAGTTCATACTCTCTCATGGCTGCCCCCTGTTTTCTTTTCGTCTGACATAGCAGCCGCAATTTGAGAATTGCAGACCGCTATGATGGTTCTTTCTAATCTATGAAAGGGACAGCCCGAGTATGCTTACAGTTCAAGCTTTTCTTTTACATAGTCACACAATATATCTTTTTTATTGCGCTCCGGATCATCAAGCACATATTCCAGAAGCTCACTGAGCATACTGCCCAGTTCACGGCCTGGTTTCATCCCCAGATTCATCAGATCCCTGCCTCCCACGGCAAGCTGCCTCAGAGTAATGCACTCCTTTTTCTCAAGGATTTCCTGATAAAGCCGACGCATTTCGACAATATTTTCAATCTTCTCTCTTCTCTGATACGGGCTCTGAGCCTTCACATCCGCCATGCGCACCGCCAGATAATAAGGGAACAGATCTACGCCGATCCGGTTCATGGCACGGCGGACATTTTTCGGCGTTGCCTCCACGCGATAATCATGATAGCAGACAAGACGGGTAACAACGCGGATCGTTTCGTTGTCAAATTTCAACCGGCGCAGGATCCGGCGCGCCAGTTCTTCACTGACAAGAGCATGTCCTTTAAAATGATCTCTTCCGTTCTCATCCGTTGTCTTTACAGACGGCTTGCCCATATCATGAAACAGCATGGTAAGCCGGAGGATCTTGTCTCGCTTTACATTCTTCATCGCCCGAAGCGTATGCTCTGCAACATCGTATTTGTGATGCGGCGTATCCTGCTCCACACCAACCATTGCATCCCATTCCGGAAGGATGATCCGGGTAATACCAAGCCCATATGCATCCTGGAGCCTCTCAGGATGAGGAGATACCAGCAGCTTGACCAGCTCTGCCTGTATACGCTCCGCACTGATATTTCTCAGATTCGGCGCCAGTTTCCTGACCGCTTCCGCAGTCTCCGGCTCAATGGGGAAATTCAGCTGTGCAGAGAATCGGACCGCCCGCAGGATCCGCAGAGCATCCTCGGTAAAACGCTCCACCGGATTTCCCACGCACCGGATCAAATGGTGGTTCAGATCCTGCATACCGCCGAAGGCATCCACAAGCCGTACATCATCATTATATGCCATGGCATTGATCGTAAAGTCACGCCGCTTCAGATCCTCCTCCAGACGGTTCGTAAACCGCACCTCGCTGGGATGTCTGCTGTCTTCATAGGCGCCGTCCACCCGGTAGGTGGTAACCTCAAAGCTGTCCTTGCCCAGCAGGACCGTTACCGTACCGTGCTCAATCCCGGTATCCACCGTCCGTCTGAACAGTCTCTTGATCTCTTCCGGTCTGGCCGACGTGGTAATATCCCAGTCCTGAGGCCTCCTGGCCAGAATAGAATCTCGGACACAGCCGCCCACGGCAAACGCTTCATAACCATGGAGCTGCAGATTATTAATGATCATAATCACCTTTCTTGGCAATTCTATCTTCATGTACCTCTTCCTTCCTCAAAAAGTGACAGGTTCTGCACTGACATTGTCAGAAAATTCTGAATTTGCTCCGAAAAAGTACCTGTCACTTTTTCCCGCCGTTTTCAGAATTTTCCCAAAATTTCCTCTTCCCTCTTATGACAAGTCAATATTATAACCTGTCTTTGCTGCCTGCTCAACCATTTTAGCACACAATTCAGTCTTTTCTCATCATAAAATGCAAATGTTTCATCCAGGATCAGCGGCATCTCTTCCTCTTGAAGGATCTCTGCGGCGGCCATCCTCACGGCAAAATATACCTGCTCCAGTGTGCCCCTGCTCAGCCGCTCAGCCGGAATCCTGCGGACGCCGTCCCAGACTGATATCTGGTTTCCTTCGCTTACATCCATACTCCTGTATCTTCCGTCTGTCAGCTCCGCGAATATATCCGAAGCCCTCTGATTCAGGAGACCTGCTGTCTGTCCGCCCATCTCCCGGGCGGCAGCTTTCATCTGCTCCTCTGCCAGTTCGAGAACCCGCTTTCTTTCTTCCAGCGCTTTCTCCTCTTCTCCTGGCCCCATCTCATCATACTGTTCTTTCAGATTACTGCAGCGGATCTCCTTTTCCTTCCACTCTGCACGGATCCGGTCCATCTCCCAGCGGATACGTGCCTTCTCCTCACGACTCCGTTCTGACCTTTCCTCACCCTGTTCATCATCTTTTTTCTCATCCGGTTTCACGCCGGCTCTCTTTCCGGCATAGCTGCCGCGCATTTTCCTGCTGTCTTCCTTCCTTTCTTTTATATAGGAAGATATTCCTGCGCCAAGAAGGAGCAGACCGATCACAAATATGATCCCGGCGATCACCACGAACGGCAGTCCCGGTCCGGTCAGATTCATTCCTCCCATAAATGCGCCCCACGCCGCGCCGATGATCCCGATCAGGACGCCTGCCGCCCCGGCGGACAGCAGACTGCGGGCATTTCCTTCAGGCGCATCTTCTGTTTCCGGCTCTTCCTCGTCTACAGAAAACTGCCCGGCTTTTTCCCGTTTTTTCTCTTCCTCTTTATATTGTTTCCATTCCCTGGAATTCCGATCGTACTCTTTGCGGAGCCTGTCCATATCGTCCTCCAGGTATCTGCATTCCTGCAGGAGTCTTCCCCGCTGCTTCTCCCGTTCCGATACGGCTTCCCTGAGCTGCCGTTCAACATTCTTCCGCTTCTCATGAATATCTGACAGTGCTCCGTTAAGATCGATCTCTCCTCCGGTCTCGTAATAATTGGCTGCATAGTTTTTCAGGCTTTCAGCCAGTCCCTGCCCGGGCTTTGCCATCAGCTGCCCCACAGAAACCGTACTGTCGAAAAGTGCAGGAGTCATCCCGCCCAGCAGCATATCCAGATCTCCGTGCTCTACAGACAGCTCCTCCCCGTCATCCTCACAGACCAGAGAAGCAGACTTTCCGCCCCGGTCAAATCTTCTCTCCAGCCGGAAGCTCCTGCCCCCACAGACAAATCTCATAACGCCGGCATAGCTGCCCGGATTATCCCACGGTTCATACCGGGTAAAGTCATCCTTTGCCGCTGCCTTTCCTCTGCCCCGCTCCAGGCCGAAGAGCATGGCGCGGATAAATGCATGGATCGTGGACTTTCCAAATTCATTTTCCCCATATATAACCTGCACGCCGTCGTACAGACGGAAATGTTCTTCTGTAAATTTTCCAAAATTCTTTATGTACAGTTCTGTTATGACCATCATTTTACCCCCTGCGGTTTGCAAGCAGAGTCTCTACTCCTTCGCACAAAGCCTGATATTCTGCACTCCCCGGCTGACAGTTCTCAAACCGCCGGATGTACGCCCCGATCAGATTGCCCCGGTTCTCCCTGCTGATCTTCTCCAGATCCAGTGCCGGAATTGTCTGATCCGATACTTCCACAACATTTCCGCTGTCGCAGACATCCCGTGTATCTATAGAGAAATCTTCACTTCTGTGTCCTTTTAATATTATTTTGTAAATATTTTCGTTCCCCTCTTCTCCCAGCTGCTCTCTGATCTTCCGCCGCAGGCTGCCAAGAGTATCCTCTTCCTCCACCGGTACTTCCAGATGGATATACCGGCGTTTCGCACAGGGTACCCACTGCACCCGTGTCTCCTCTCCTGTAATCTCACCACGCACATACCCGTGTGGTCCCACATCATTGACATCCACCGGTTCCAGCGCTCCTGCATAGACGATCCGGTTCTTCCGGACTGCCTGAGGCTTATGGATATGTCCCAAAGCCACATAGTCAAATCCTGCCTTCTCCAGCGCCGCCGTACTGAAAGGGATATGCTTCTCGTCCCCTCCGTGGGCCAGAAGTATCTCATGCCGCCGTATGCCCTGCGCCTGAAAGCGGTCATACAGCGGCTCCCTGATCTCTCTTCTGTGGTAGCTGAGCCCGTATACCGCAGTGTCCAGCTCCGGGAAATCCACATACTCCGGAACCTCCCCGAAGATAGGGTATACATTTTCACCCCACTCAAACGTCCGGTAGTAGGAATCTCTCCGGATATAATCATGGTTGCCCGCAATGAGCACAACCTGTGTATGAGTCAGAGTCGAAAACAGATAGTCAAGCTCCTTCAGCTCCCGCATAAGCGGCTGACGGTGGAACAGGTCTCCGGCGATCAGCAGCAGATCTGTCTGCTCCTTTTCACAGATGTTGATCACATGCTCCAGCGTATCCCACAGTTCTCTGGGTCTCTGTCTGCTGTATGCCTCCCCCGCATCCGGCTCTGCGCCAAGATGGACATCGGCAATATGGATAAATCTCATAAGTTCCTCCTGTTGTTTATAATAACGATTCTGCTGATCGCTGCACCGCTGTTTCTTTCCGCTGCAGGAGTCCGCCATCCGGGAAAGTAAAAGAGGCTGCCGCGGCGGATTGCTTTCCGCCGGGCAGCACCTCTTTGTTCCTGCGTAACACAGGGCAAACCGCCGCGGTTAAAAATTACAGTTCGCAGTTGTTCACTGTTCTCGGGAACGGGATCACGTCACGGATGTTGGACATGCCGGTCAGATACATGACGCAGCGCTCGAATCCGAGACCAAATCCCGCATGTCTGGTGGATCCGTATTTTCTCAGATCCAGATAAAACTGATAGTCTTCTTCCTTCAGTCCCAGTTCCTTCATGCGGTTCAGCAGCTTGTCATAATCGTCCTCTCTCTGACTTCCTCCAATAATCTCGCCGATTCCCGGAACGAGGCAGTCTACTGCGGCAACGGTCTTGCCGTCATCATTCTGTTTCATATAGAATGCCTTGATTTCCTTCGGGTAGTCAGTCACGAACACCGGTCTCTTGTATACCTGCTCGGTCAGATACCTCTCGTGCTCTGTCTGAAGATCACATCCCCAGGACACTTTATATTCAAATTTGTCGTTGTTCTTCGCAAGGATATCGATGGCGTCTGTGTATGTCACGCGGGCGAAATCCGAGTTCACTACATTGTGAAGGCGGTCAAGCAGCCCTTTGTCCACAAAGGAGTTAAAGAAATTCATCTCTTCCGGCGCATTCTCCAGAACATAGTTGATAATGTATTTCAGCATATCCTCCGCCAGCTCCATATCATCATCCAGATCAGCAAACGCGATCTCCGGCTCGATCATCCAGAACTCTGCAGCGTGTCTCGTTGTGTTGGAGTTTTCCGCGCGGAAAGTAGGCCCGAATGTATAAATGCTGCGGAATGCCTGGGCATAAGTCTCTCCGTTAAGCTGCCCGCTGACAGTCAGGCTTGTTTCCTTTCCAAAGAAATCCTTCGTATAGTCGACAGTTCCGTCCTCATTCTTCGGAACATTATCCATATCCAGTGTTGTCACACGGAACATCTCTCCCGCTCCTTCGCAGTCGCTCCCTGTGATCAGCGGAGTATGCACATAGACAAATCCTCTCTCCTGGAAAAACTTATGGATCGCGTAAGCCGCCAGTGAGCGGACACGGAACACTGCCTGGAACGTATTCGTTCTGGGACGCAGATGAGAAATTGTTCTTAGATATTCAAAACTGTGGCGTTTCTTCTGCAGGGGATAATCCGGAGCGGAAGCTCCTTCCACCTGTACTTCATCCGCCTGGATCTCAAATGGCTGCTTTGCCTGAGGCGTCGCCACAAGTGTCCCGGTCACGATGACAGCCGCGCCTACGTTCAGCTTCGAAATCTCTGCGAAGTTCTCCATCTTATCATGATAAACAACCTGCAGAGTCTGAAAATACGAGCCATCATTGATCACCATGAAGCCAAATGTCTTCGAATCACGGATACTGCGGACCCATCCCCCAACGGTCACCTTCTGATCCAGATATGCCTCCCTGTTTTTAAATAATTCACGAATCGTTGTAAGTTCCATACCAAAAAAACTCCTTCAATGATGTATTCCAGCTTTTCTGCTGTCAATATTGACATTATAGCACCCTGCGGGCAAACCGTAAACAAATTTCAGTTTCCTATTGTAAAATCCGACAGGGATGATAATATATGATGTTGCCAGGGTCAAAAGGTCGTGCGTTTTATGTGGACATGAAAAGGCATGATCCGGGGACCTGGAAAAACATAAGAAAGCAGCGCAACAGGGCGGATTTCAAATGTTTTTTTGGATTGCGGGAGCATGCAATGCAATACACTGCAACAGTATACACTCATCCGCAACAGCATTACATCGAAAGGAAATGAGAGTTATGACCGACTCAGCTAAAATAGGAAATCAGATCACTGAGGGTGTGATCTGGAAACAGCTGCTGATCTTCTTTTTCCCCATTCTTCTCGGGACATTTTTCCAGCAGTTATATAATACCATTGATACAGTGATCGTAGGCCAGTTCGTAGGCACAGAGGCACTGGCAAGCGTAGGCGGCTCCTCCGCACAGATCGTGTCACTGGTGGTAGGCTTTTTCACCGGTCTCTCCTCCGGCGCCTCTATCACCATCGCACAGTTCACCGGAGCAAGAGATGCCCGTTCTGCCAATAAGGCACTGCACAATGCATATGCCATTGCCGGAACAGGGGGCATCATACTGACCATTGCCGGCATTCTGCTTACTCCGGCCATGCTCCGTCTGATGAACACTCCGCCGGAGACTATGGAAGATTCCTCCGTGTACCTCCGCATCTATTTTGCCGGTATCATATTTGTACTGATCTACAATATGGGAGCCAGCATCCTGCGTGCCACAGGTGACTCCAGACGTCCGCTCTACTATCTGATCGTCTGCTGTCTGATCAACATCGTGCTGGACATAACCTTTGTAGTAGTATTCCAGCTGGGTGTCATGGGCGTAGCAATAGCCACACTCATTGCGCAGGCAGTCAGTGCCGTTCTGGTCACTTACCGACTGATCCGGGCGGACGGGCTGCTGAAACTGTACATGCGCCAGATCCGGTTCCATGGAAAGATGCTGGCAAGCCAGCTGAAGATGGGCCTTCCTACAGGATTTGAATCCATCCTTTTTTCCATCACCAACATCGCCATCCTGGCCGCCATCAACTCCTTCGGTACAGATACCGTTGCCGCATGGTCTGCCTTCGGCAAACTGGACGCTCTCTTCTGGATGATCAGCACCGCCTTCGGCATCTCCATCACAACCTTCGTCGGGCAGAACTACGGTGCCGGGAAAATGGACCGCGTGAAGAAGAGCACTCTTGTATGTCTGCTCATCGATCTGGCAGTCTCAGCCGTACTTGTCATCGTCCTGGTGCTGGGGCGCAGCCTTTTCTTCCGTCTCTTTACCACAGACCCGGCGGTAATTGAGATTGGCTCTGAAATGATGCGGCTGATCATGCCCTGGTACATTGTCTATGTCTTCATCGAGATCCTGGCAGGCTCTCTGAGGGGCGTGGGTGATGTCATCGTACCAGTGGTGATCACTCTGTTCGGAGTATGCGTCTTCCGTATCATCTGGCTGATCGGAGTCATGCAGATCTCGCCTACGATCCCGGCCATCATCTACAGCTATCCGGTGACCTGGATCCTGACAGCAGCAACATTTATCATATATTACATAAGGAAATACAGAAAGTTATAATCCCCCCTCCCACTGACCGGTCTGACGATCTGCAGTGGGAATGTTAAATTTTCTTAATCCCTATTGACGTACACTTTCCCGCCATGTAAGATAGGGGCAACTTACTCAACACATTCAGCGCAGTCTCAGGGACAGCCCTATCAGCCGGCTCAGCAGAATCAGAATTATACAGCTCCCCAGGCAGGCTCTTCTGTCTGCCCCAGCTGCGGAGCTTCAGTTCCCGCCGGTTCCAAATTCTGCCTATCCTGCGGAGCTAAAATGGCAGCCGCCGCTTTCTGTCCCAACTGCGGAAAACCGGTTCCGGCCGGAGCCAGATTCTGTCCGGAATGCGGTTCTCCCACCGGACAGTGATCCTCTTACGCCGAGCAGGCGATTATAAGATTGAAAAACGACTGGGCGGAGGCCGCTATGGAGTCTGCTATCTGTCCCGTGATCTTTCCGGGAAACAGGTCGTCCTGAAGCGCTTCCGCCCGAAAACCTTCCGGGAAAACGCAGATGACAACTACCACGAAGCTGTGATCCTCTCCGGACTCAGCCATCCCGCTGTCCCGGAACTCCTGGGCGTACTCAACATACGTCAGGGATACTTTTTCGTTCTGGAATACAAACCAGGAGACACACTAAAGGATCTGCTGTTCCGGAAAAAGACGGAGTTTTCCGATGATCAGATCCTGCGGATCGGCAGCCAGCTCCTTGATATCCTCACATATATTCACAGCCGCAGTGTAGTCCACGGGGATCTCAGCATTTCCAACGTAACGGATGACGGGGAACATGTCTCACTGCTGGACTTCGGTCTTGCCCGTTATATGGACGGTATCTCCATCACTCCCGATCACGATCATGCCTGCTTTGGCAATCTGCTCCTCTATCTGCTGTACTCCCGATACCACGGCAAAAAGTTTGGCGCATGGTACCAGGAACTGGATCTTCCTGCGGCTCAGGAACTCTTTCTGAAGCACCTGCTGGGTCTGGGGCAGAAGTATACCAGCACCACAGAAGTTCGTAAAGCATTTCTCGAGGTATTTTCCTGATCCTTGTTCCTGTGTGCGGGTCTTGTTACTTTTCGCGCAGCAACCAGATATCCGGACAATTTCCAGATTGTCTGTCATAGTTTGCTTGAACCCTTCCTCCCCATTTGCTATAGTTTATTCAGGCCTGCAAGTATTTGACAGAAGCCGTAAAAATGCCTGTCGCATACAGTACGTGAAGGGATATGATGTGAAGTGAAGGATCTGACAAAGGGAAATGTATATAGAAATCTGACCGGGTTGGCCATCCCGATCCTGGCAGGAAATCTGCTGCAGCTAACTTACAATGCGGTGGATTCTATTGTTGTGGGCAGATATGCCGGGGAAACGGCTCTTGCCGCCGTCAATGCTGTAAACCGGGTTGATGATTTTGCATGCATTCCTGAGCAGAGCATCAGCCATGCCATCATGAATTATACAAGTCAGTGCGACGGTGCCCGGAACAGAGATAAGATGCGGGAAGGATTCAGAAAAGGCATGATCCTGGAACTTGGCTACGGCATATTCATCTGTCTTGTGATCCTTTTCTTCCGGTATCCTGTCATCCGTCTGTTCGGGAGCGGTACTATGTCTGAGATCGGCGCAGACTACCTGAAAGTAATGGCGGTATTCTATCTCATGCCCGCTGTCACGAATGGCATCCAGGGATTTTTCCGCGGCATCCAGAAAATGCAGACCACTTTCATCGCCACCTGCATCCAGATCACTCTCCGGGTCATCTTCGTGTATCTCCTCGTTCCGCACATGGGCATGAATGGAGCCGCTTATTCATGCGCTGTAGGATGGGCAGTTATGATCGTGTATCAGATCGTACAGCTGAAAAGTGCAAAAAATACATTTGACGGATATGAAATATTCTGGTATAATGCAGAAGATGTTTGAATAAACTATTTATACATCGCACCTGAATGATCAAAAAATGATCTCCAAGTGTTGATGGCGCAGTAGCCAAGTGGTAAGGCGTGGGTCTGCAACACCCTGATTCACCGGTTCAAATCCGGTCTGCGCCTCTCAAAGAGCCCGAAAAATCAACGTTTTTCGGGCTCTTTTTATTTTTCAATATATCTGATACAGGCCATGCCTGTTCTGCTCTTTTCATTTATCCCGCTCATGGCAGGATCAGTCATGGCGAATGTGGCAGGATGGCCGCAAATGGTCATTGACCTGATCAATCCCTTTATGTATCTGAGCAGTTTATCATCTATCATTCAGACGCCTTCTTATGTAGTCGTCAGGGTGATCAGTATGCTGCTGTTCTTATCCGGCGCACTTATTTTTTCGTACTGCAGCAGAAAAAAGATGGAGAAAAATTACCTATGAGCAAAAGAATGCTACTGACGATTTCCGGCCTGCTTACTTTGACCGTCATTGCTTATCTCGGATATGAAACCTGCATATATCATACAACTGACAGCACACTGGAAGATTTCCTGGAAGTATATCTGAATAATCCGCAAAAATATATTTTTAATGGAATGATATATGGAATTCCCGCAATATATTCCAATGTTTTATTATTTCGACGAACAGAAATATTGATCCGGGTGAATAGCACATTGCTGCAGCGGATAACCTTAAAGAGTGTGAAAACTTCAGTTTTGCTCGGGATATATATCTTTCTTATATATATATTAACTGCATTTTTCAGCGGAATGGATATCAGATTTTACCCCGAAATGGCGCTTATCATTTGCAGATTGTTCATTTTCTATTTGCAGTGTCATGCGCTTTTTTATCTCATATACGCGGTCTGCGGTAATCCTGTATGGTCTGTTTCTCTTGTTGCAGTGATAAATATGACTGCTCTGGTGGTAATGCAGGAGATCAGTTTTCTTAATAATCTGTCAAGTTCTGTGTCACTTCGGATATTTACTGTATATGAATGTATCAGTTTTATTCTGGTATATACAGGAGCTGCCGTGGTGATCAAGAATAAGCCGTTGTCTCTCAGAGACAGAGCATGATCAACTATTGAAAAACATTCTGTTTAATATAATTGACGTCCAATATCTATATAACACAGGAGGGCAGCATGATAGAAATAATAAACGCAACAAAGATATTAAAAGGAAAAACTGTACTGGATCAGATCAACTTACAGCTTCAGGAAGGCGATTTCATCCTCCTGAAAGGGCCGAATGGCTGCGGAAAAACGATGCTGCTGCGGATGATCTGCGGCCTGATCACGCCCGGCAGCGGTGAAATAAAATCAGACAAGGCTTACACATGCGGCGTCATTATTGAAAATCCTTCCTTCTTTGAAGGGGAAACTGCAAAATACAATCTGAAATACCTTGCGTCACTTAATCACAGGATCACTGATCTGGAAATTGACAGATACTTACAGATGTTTGATCTGTTCGAAGAGCGCAACAAAAAAGTCAGGACTTTCTCCCTTGGGATGAAACAGCGGCTCGCATTGATCCAGGCTATGATGGAAGACCCGGATATACTGCTGCTGGATGAGCCTTTCAATGCCATTGATGATGAAAATCTGGAAAACGTATATCATATCCTCAACGAGTTTCACAAAAGAAATAAAATGATCGTAGTGGCTTCTCATGGAGATCATTCCGATAAATATGAGTTTAACCGAGTGATCCAGATGAACCGGGGGAAGATAAAAACTGACTAAAATCAAACGCAAATTTAAACCGAAACAGCACAAAAATATAAAGCAAAAATCGGAGAAACCCACACCGGTCCGGTGGATTTCTTCCGATTTTTTTCATATTTGATAAAACGCTATTCTATAAATCCTGTGCTTTATTTTTCTCCTGCTCTTCATAATAACAGTCTGCAATATATCCGGCGGATTCCGCCCATAAAGCATTTTCTGTATTCTGCAGTGCTTTATAAGTCTGTGAATGGTAAAAAGCACCCACTGCATCCGGAAAAGAAAGATGACTCTTTTCTTTTATAATATCAATCACATCCCGAATCTGAATACACAGATTCATAGTGATATCTTTCCCATTGAAAAAATATTTCCCCTCCATGCTCATACCTCCTTACGAGACTCAAAAGTCAGGTGCTCCAAAGCAAGTGACGTATGAAAAGAAACTTGATTATTAACCTTATTAAACCGAAGTCTTTCGACTGCTTCCTCTGCGCTAAAAATTCCCGATAAATATAATTGAACAGTCTCCATAGTATTATCATCCGCAACAGGTCCGATTACCACATCATAGTTATGCTGAATACCGCCCTTAGTCCGATTTTCCTTGATAAACTCGAGCCATTCCTTATCTAATGCCGGAAAAACTTGATGTTTATAAAAAAGACTAAATGCTTTTTCTTCAGTAATATTGTGCTTTTTAGCATAATATTCCAACGCCTGAATTGACAGCATTTCTACGTCTGACTGAATACTCATAATAATCATTTCCTCCATTTGCCCTTATTATACTAGAAAAAAAGGGGCTTTCAATAATTATGTCTGTTTACAGATAATTCCTGATATTGTGCCAAGCCTTCCAGGCACTCTTCCGACTTCCAACACCAGCTGACCCATTTCAGTCTCCAGGCAGGGGCGCAGTACTACTGCGAAGGCCCGTAGTGGAACGCCGGTCCTTGGGCTGCGTCCTTTGCAGCCCTAGTACCGCTGCGTTCCACTCCCGAGCGAAAGCGGGGCCGCCGAAGCAGCACTGCGCCCCCGCCGGATGCCTGAAATACATCTTAGTTCATCTTCAGCTCATCAATGATATTCTGCTTCTGTATGATCCCCATCGTATAGATCATAGTCAGTCCCACTACAACAAACACGCACACCACAGCGATCCCGATATATTCCCACGGCACGATATAGTTCGTATCCACTCCTCCGGCCAGCACCCTGTAGATCATGAAGCTCACCAGAAGGGACAGGATCACCCCGTACAGGATGGAACGCAGCCCGTATATCAGGCATTCGTAGCACATCATCCTCCGGAATCCGCCTTTCTGCATTCCGACAGAGCGGAGCATGGCGAACTCTTTTCTCCTGAGCATCAGATTTGTAGAAATGGTGTTAAACACATTTGCCACTGCGATCAGGGAGATCAGGATGATAAATCCGTAAGACAGTACACCGATTGCAGTCATGATCTGACGGTCCTGTTCGTAATCCTGTGCATTATCATACACAATTCCAGCGATGCCGGCCTGCTCCACATCCTGAGACAATTCACGGTATACCGAGGCATGATCCGTACACTGAATTCCGATATACCAGTTTCTCCCCAGCAGATCTTTCTGGCTGCCAAGATACTTTTCATAACCACTCTCACTGGTCAGCATCAGGACCGAGTATCCGGAATTACCATCCACTCCCGCAGGCAGACTGTCATAACTGCCCAGCAGCTGCGCTCTTCCCAGTGGATATACCGTCTCTCCGTCCTCGCTGTACTCAGTATACTGCATCTCTGCCTCTCCTTTCTGTGCAGGATCTGCAAATACAGACACCCGCTCATACCGCTGGGTATCTGCATTGTAAACCCTCAGCGACGATGGATACAAGAGCGGGAGGCCATCTGTATTTCCGGCATTTTCTGCTCCCTCCAGAGTCTCGAACAGTTCATCAGGCAGAATCATCAGCCATGCCCCCACTATATCGCTTCCACGTTCCTCATTTCCATTCCATCCATATCCATGCTGCATAAATCTTTCATCTACTATTCCTTCGTCAACCGCTATCTCCACCCCATTAAAAGACACGCTGTACTCCTGTGCCAGAGTCACATCCTCATACTGCTCCGCCAGCCTCCTCACCTGTCCTCTGACATTCCCGGCGTCCGTCTCTCCGGCGCCTTCCAGCTCTCCGTCAGACATCTGCCAGATTACCTGTACATCAGGCATCTCCAGTACGAAGCTCCCTGTGTCCACCAGATATTTTCCAAAGGATGAGACAGACACAAACAGGACGATGCTCATAGTCAGGGAAGCCACCGTACTTCTGTATTTCTTCCGATCTCTCCTGTAGTTTTTCTGAGCCAGCATACCCTCCAGACCAAAGATTCTGTAGAACAGCTTTGATGTCTTCACTTCTTTTCCTTTTATCCGGATATCCTGGGCCGAACGTATCGCCTCGATAGGAGAGATCTTCCGCACTCTCCGGCAAGGGATCCACGCCGAGATCATCACTGTGGCAAATGCTACTGCAACCGCCGCAAGTACGGAAATCCAGGAAATCCGAAGGGGGATATCCATCTCCGTCCCTCCAAACATCCAGTTTGCCAGTCCAGCCCCGATGAAATGAAGAGTAATCCCGATCCCGACAATCCCTGCAATGCATCCGACCGGGATTCCGACGCAGCTGACGATCAACGCCTCGCACCGCAGAGAACAGCTCAGCTGCCGCTTCGTAGCTCCCACGGAGGCCAGAAGTCCGAACTGCACTGTCCGTTCTCTCAGAGAAATAGCAAATGCATTGTAGATCAGCGAAATAGATCCTGCCATGATAATACTGATCACTATAGCGCACAGCCCTGTCAGGATTCCCGGCAGATTATCATTGTCCGCCACCCCGTACCAGCGGAGCAGAGCTTTATTGGTAGACGTATAATCACATACAATGGTTCCAATGTAATCATAGATGTCAGCCGGATCCTGTGTCCGGATATACACATCATGATATTCGGACAGGCTGCCCGAAGCAGACGGCCCGGCGATCAGTTCATAATTTGTAGTTCCATAGTGCATATTAGGAGTCATACTGTAGATACCCACTACAGTAAAAGACATATGCCTTGTATTTTCCAGATGTTCCGGCTCTACGCCCTGCTCCCGGGCATATGTCTCTCCCATATATCCTTCATATGCAGTCAGCCGCTGGCCTTCCCATATCCGGTCTCCTACTTCCAGCTCCAGCACATCTCCCACCTGGGTAATCTGTCCTTCCTTCTCGTTGGCCTGTATATAAGGCGATATGATCACCTCGTGCTCATTCTCCGGGAGTCTCCCCTCCAGCAGCTGGATCGGAAACACATCAAACAGCTCTTCGGAAAAGCTCTGGACATACAGATATGGAATCTCTTCACTTGTCAGATTCTCATACTCTGCATAGCCCAGGATATCCGACGCCGCTGCCATTTCCACCTGACTGTCGCTTCTGATCTCTTCCAGCTGCTCATCGCTGACATACTCCGCCGCTCCGTACCAGTTCCCATCGCGGGTCATGCTGTAATCTCTCAGGAAGTTCAACACACTCTGGCCAAATGTAGTAACCGCCGTGATCATGGCCGTAGACAGGATCACCCCGATGATAGTCACTGCCGTGCGCATCCGGCTCTGCCTCATGGTGCGCATCGTAATCTTTGAAAATATGCTCATCGCCGGATCACCTCGTCTTTCACGATCCGTCCGTCTTCCAGGGACAGGATCCGGTCCGCCTGCAGGGCGATATTCTCGTCATGGGTGATGACCAGCATGGTCTGATTATATTTTTCATTGGAATAACGGAGCAGCTGCATGATCTCCTGACTGTTCTTCGAATCCAGATTTCCCGTCGGTTCGTCTGCCAGCACGATGGCCGGGGCGTTCATGAGCGCCCTGCCGATGGAAACTCTCTGCTGCTGTCCGCCGGAGAGCTGGTTGGGCAGATGTCTCTCTCTCCGCTTCAGCTTCAGCACGGAGAGCAACTCCTCCAGCCGCTCCTCATTTACATCTCTGCCATCCATCAGAACAGGCAGTGTAATATTCTCCCGAACATTGAGCACCGGGATCAGGTTGTAGAACTGATAGATCAGTCCCACCTGCCTGCGCCGGAACACCGCCAGGGCGTCCTCATTCTGGGCATACACATCTGTTCCGTTTACATACACCTTTCCCGATGTAGGTCTGTCCACTCCTCCGATCAGATGGAGCAGGGTAGACTTGCCGGATCCGGATGATCCGATGATCGCGGTAAATTCACCCTTTCTCACCGAGAATGATACATGGTCCAGCGCATGGACCTCATTTGCTCCCTTTCCATAAACCTTTGTAAGATCTTCAACTCTTAATATTTCCATAAATACCTCCTGACGGGCGGTACCGTCCGCCCCCTCTGCTGTTACAGTCTTATCTTACCAAAGGTCCATGACACCCCGGTGACTCTAAAATGACAGTTCTGTCACTTTTCATATCGTCTGCTTATAAAACCGGATCCGGAACCTGCTGCCGCCTTGCCGCCGGTTTTCCGCCCGTATCACTCCGTTCTGGCGGCTCATGATGGACTGGGCGAGAGCCAGGCCGATGCCGAAACTGCTGCTCCCTGCGTTCTTTCCTTTATAGAACCGCTCAAAGAGATGGGGCAGATCCTCCGGAGCGATTCCAGGGCCGCTGTCACAGACTGAGATCTCTGTATAGAGAGGATTATCCTCGCAGGAGATCTCCAGCGCTTCCCCATCAGGCGTATATTCCAGACTGTTCTTCACCACATTGCGGACTGCCTCCAGAGTCCATGCCTCATCCGCGGTAAATGTCATCCCTTCCGCTCCTTCGATCCGGCACCGCTGATCCCGCAGATCCATCTGGATCTCAAAGGGCTCCATCACCTTCTTCAGGAATCCTTCCATAGATATGTCTGTGGGCTCCAGGCGGATCGCTCCGGCGTCCAGCTTGGACATTTTCAGAAGGGCAGTGATCAGCCACTCGATCCGCTCCAGCATCCGGTTCATTTCTCTCAGGATCCGCTTTCGCTGCTCCGGGTCGTCTCCTTCCCGCATCATCCTGGCTGTCATCAGGTTCAGTGTTGTCAGCGGCGTCCGGATCTGATGGGAGATATCTGCCAGAGAGTCCGCCAGAGCCTCCTTATCCCCGGCAAGAGTCTCCGACTGCTCACGAAGGCGCACGGTCATCTTGTAGATCTCGTCCCGGAGAATAGATATCTCCCCTTCCTCATAACTGCCCAGCACCAGCTCCCCGCTGCCGTGCAGGATCCGGTCAATCTCGCCGCTGAGCCGCCGGAGGGATTTTTTATATTTTTTCAGCTTATACACATAGAGCCCGCCGAAGAGCAGTGCTGCTGCAGCGGCGGGCAGTAAACAGATCAATTCATTCACCAAGCCTGTAGCCCATCCCTCTCACCGTGAGTATGATCTCCGGATTCTGAGGGTCTTTCTCTATTTTTTCTCTTAGGCGCTTAATATACACAGTCAGAGTGTTATCATTGACAAAATCTCCCGCCGCGTCCCATATCTCATCCAGGAGCATTGACCGGGTCAGGATCATGCCTCTGTGGTTTATAAACGCCAGAAGAAGACGGTACTCCAGAGCGGAAAGGAAGATTTCCTTCCCCTCTCTCGACACCGTCCCCTTCTCCGTATCAATCCGGATATCCCTGACGCTGACCACGGACTGGGTCCGCCCGGCCCGTCTGAGTACCGAGCGCATCCGGGATACCAGTTCCCGGGGCCGGAAGGGCTTGCTGATATAATCGTCCGCTCCCATATCCAGCCCGGTAACTACACTGAACTCATCATCCAGGGCGGTCAGGAATATAACCGGCATATCATACTTTGCCTTCACCGCCGTACACACGCTGTAGCCGTTCCCCTGCTTCAGCGTCACATCCAGCAGTATCATGTCGAACCGTTCCCGGTCCAGCAGCTCCATAGTCTCCTTCTGCGTCGGTACTGAGGTGACGGAGTATTCCTCCGTCCGCAGGAATTCCGTAAGGTTTTCCACAATTTCCGGGTCATCCTCCACAAGGAGGACCTTAGCTGTATCATTCATGGTCTGTATTTCTCCCTTATCAGTCTCTTTCCTCGCTCCACTCCAGGATCGTTCCGGAATTTGCATCGATCTCGAACTCATATTCCCTGCTGTTATAATGAATCTCACCTTCATATTTATATCTCCCGTCGTCCCGGTCCAGCTCGATCTTTATATCCTGCTCTGTCGCTCCGGAAACTCTGTCGAGGGCAATGCCGATTGCTTCATCTATGCTGACAGCCACATCGGAATTGCCCGAGCTGTTATTACTGGTCTGACTATTCCCCTGACTGCCGCCGGAGGAAGCTGTATTGCCGGAATTTCCGGAGTTTCCGGAGTTCTGTGTCTGGCTGTTATCCTGTGTCTGCCCGTCTGATGTCGAGGAGGAACTATTACCGTTTTCCGGACTGCTGCTATTATTCTGCGAACCATCGTCCGGGACAAGGGCACTTCCCAGTCCGGAGCTGTCACCTTCCGCCGTATCATCCGAAGCCGTATCCACATCCGAACTGAGGATTCGTCCATCTGATGCCTGAATCTCATAGTCATACTCCCTGCTTCCTGCATTGAACTGGATATCATAAGTTTTTCTTCCGTCATCCTGGTCCTCAGCCACACTCAGCCGTGTCGTATCCTCTTCATTCACCCCTGCATCATTTAACGCGGTTTCCAGCGCTGCATCTCTGCCGATATCTGCACTGCTCCCGCAGCCGGTAACCGCACCCAGAGCGAAAATTACAACTGCTGCAGCAAATAATGTCTTCTTTCTCATTTGAATATCTCCCTTCCTGTATATATATCATCAACTTTTTTTCTGTTGATATCACTATACAGCAGAAAGATTAAAAAAACATTAGAAATTTACATTTCTCCGCATGAATTCCGTCAAGTTCTTCGGCAGTCTATATTCTAAGTCTTATGCCTGCAGAGATCTCATCCGGTAAAATACACCTTTTCGAGCCATCAGTTCATCCCATGTTCCATATTCCAGCAGTCCGCCCTCTCCGATCACCGCAATCTTGTCTGCGTCCCGGATCGTGGACAGCCGATGTGCTACGATCAAGGTTGTCCGGCCTTTGATCAGCCTGCGGACCGAATCCTGTATCTTCTTCTCCGAGACACTATCCAGAGCAGATGTAGCCTCATCCAGGATCAGGACCTTGGGATCCCTCGCAAATGCTCTTGCAATAGATATCCGCTGTTTCTGACCGCCGGACAGATTTTCCCCATGTTCGGTCAATACAGTGTCAATTCCCTGTGGCAGCTTTTCCACCATATCCTCCAGATTGGCTGCCCGTATCACCTTCTTCAGCTTCTCTTCCGGGAAATCCTCCAGACCGTATGTAATATTCTCACGGACTGTTCCTGTAAAAAGCACGGACTGCTGCGGCACTACAGCAATGTGCCTGCGATAACTCTGCAGGTTAATCTCTTCAATGTCGCATCCATCGATCAGGACCTGGCCGGAATCAGGTTTCAGAAAACCAATGGCAAGATTGATGATCGTTGTCTTACCAGATCCGGAAGCTCCGACAAAGGCAACTGTCTCACCTTCATGTATCGTCAGGTTCAGATCGTTCAGTACGCACCGCTCATTCTTCGGATAGGAAAAGCTCAGATGCCTGAAGCTGATCTCTCCCCGGACATTATCTATTTTTTTCTTGTTCTCCGTATACTCCACATCATTGGCACAAATAATATCTCCTACTGAATCAATGGACTCCAGTCCCTTTGAAATAATAGGGAGAAGCGCGATAAGATTGGATATCTGCGCTACGATAGAGGTAAAGTATGACTGGTATAAAGTGATATCACCGATCCCGATCACTTTTCGATAAGCCATCCATGTGGTAAACGCCAGACAAAGCACCTGAAACACCTGAAATGCCACCCAGCTGATAGAGGAAAAATATGTCTGCACCATATCCAGCTTCAATCCCTTACGGGCAATCTGGTCCAGCTGGTTTCCCATCTTTCTTGTCTCCTGCTTTTCCAGAGCATGCGCTCTTGCCACAGGCACCATCTCTACCATCTCCATAACCTTGGCAGAGGTTTCTTCCATTTCCCGCCGGAAGCTGCGGTTGTAGTCCTTGATTTTGCCTTTGAAGACTACTACCAGAAATATCGCAACAGGCATGGTCAAAATATAAAAGAGAAAGATTACATGGCTTCGCGTCAGAACTACCCCAAAGGAGACAACAATATTTAGCATCGTTGTCAGCACTGTCAGAAAAATCTGTGAGGACAGTGTCTGGATCTGCTCCACATCACGCATAATCTTTGACTGTAATCTGCCTGACTGCGTCTCTTTATGAAAGGAGATGGAGAGCATCTGAAGCTTTACTACCAAAGCCTCTCGCAGGCGCCGCTCTACATCACGCACGCTTTTCGCATACAGCCATGTATGAATATAATTGGTAGGTATATTCTGTAACAGGAACAGAATCATCAGAGCCGTATTGACCGCGATCGTCCTTGCCAGATGCGGATCATTCCCGGTCACGGCGTTGATCAGATTTGCAGTCACTACCGGAATCACCCAGGTCGGTGAATGCTTGATCACAAAAAAGAATACCGAACCTGCCAGAGCCGGATAATGCCCCCGGTAAAGCAGCAGCAGTGTCTTCAGATTATGATCATGGCTGCCGTTAAAAATCCTTGTAATCTCTTTCTCACGGTCCAGGCTTTCTTCATAGTTAAATGGATCACCATATTTTCTTTTCATAATAATGACGGATCACCTCCTGAGCCGGTTTGTTCATGAACCAGTATCCGCTGTCTCTGACCGCTTTCCTCTCAGGTATGACATTTGCCGGCCAGTCCCAGAGACCGAACCCCTGGATCCAGCTCCGTTTCTCACACGCAGAGAACATCTCCTCATACCATTTCTCTTGTTCTTCCAGATCCAGCTCGCCTCGCAGAGACCAGTCATTGGGTACGCCGGCCGATCCTTTTCTGGCCATACACCCCGTCTCCGCAAACAAAAACGGCTTGTCAAATTTTTTCACCACCGCTTCAATCCTGTCCAGTTCCTTCTCCCAGCCTCCTGCCGGATAATAACCGCTGGATGTGATCATATCCAGACAGTCCCACCATTTCACATTATGCTCCTGATATTTATCCGTATTATAGGTAACTGGTCCGCCATAAACTTTCCGTATGGCTGCTATGACCTGTCTCCACTCCTTCTCCCGGTGTTCCGACATGACCATCTCGCATCCGGCAATGAAGAGATCACACCCTTCCTCCTGCGCGATCCGCGCATAATGACTCTGAAAATCCGTATAAGACTCAAACCAGTTTCCCCACTTTGGCTCACAGACCACATCCTGCTCAAAAAAACTGACATAGGCTCTCCAGACGCCGTTTCTGCAATTGACCGTAGGTTTGATTCCCACTGTCATATTTTTAGTCTTAGCATAGCGGATCATGCCAATAAGTTCTTCGTCGGAGCAGGTACCCTCCGAAGTATAACAAATCTCTTCCGAATGAGCGGTATCCTGCAGTCCGTTTGGGGAAAATATGACAAAATCAGCCTTTGTCTTCTCAGTCATATAGTCCAGACTTTCCCTTGCCTCTGCACTGTTCAGCACTCCCCTTCGGCAAAACGGGGCAAAATTTACTCCTCTGTACATAAGATTCTCCTCCGTAAATGATGTTTTCACAGAAATTCATGCAATAGCAGTCCTCACTGAAATAGCTCGCTAAGTATAGCACAGAGGATACAGACGTGATATAATAAACAGACAAAAAAATTGTATAAATCTATTTCCATGGCGGTGCGATTCTCCACACCGCAGAAAAGTGACATGTTTTGGCGCACTATTATCTACACAATTTGGGAGTACTGGACCGATATGAAACCTTATTTTGAATATTCAGACACTTTAAATTCCCCTTACGAAGCCTTCATGTTTGAGGCGGAAGCAAGCGGAATCTTCCCCATAAAGCCCCACTGGCATTATTTTATGGAGATTATCTACGTGACCGAGGGACAGGCATACGCAGAGGCAGGAAAGGAACACTGTGTACTGGAACCGGGAGACCTGATGGTATTCTACTCTCAGGTTCCTCACAGCATTTGTCTCTCGGGACGCTTCCCGCTTCACTACTATGTCTTAAAATTCGATCCCATGCATCTGAACATCCCCTCCAGCAGTCTGCCCGGGATGTCAGAAATACTTAGGATGGTAGAATCAACCCCTGGCATGAAGTGTTTCTTCAGAAAAAAGGAGCTGGAACACATTCCCATGAGAGAACTGTTTGACCGATTGGTAGATGTGGTAACTCACAAACAATTCGGATACGACATACAGGCTCATTCTCTGTACTGTATGATCCTGACTGAACTGTTGTCCCTATGGTACAAAAAAGGATTCCGAATACGTGAGAAATGCACCGAGAACTCTGACCAGCGCGCGCTTGTATCTGCCGCAGAATATATCAACTGCCATTATCCGGAAGAGCTTCGTGTAGAGCAGATCGCCGCCCGGGCAGGTATGAGCTATTCCAGCTTTGCGGCAAAATTCCGCAGATATTACGGGATGTCCTGTGGTACATATATCCGAAAAGTCCGGGTAAGCCACGCAGAGGAACTCCTTCTCCAGACCGACTATGATCTATCCTATATCAGTCAAGAGACCGGATTCTGCGACTGCAGCCACCTGATCCGGGCCTTCCGCGAAGAGAAAGGGACAACACCCAGGCAGTTCCGGAAAAGTTCTTCATAACGCCTGAGATACCGGATCAGCTGTTCCCGGCTCTCCGGCTCATCTTCCACGATCGCTATCCTGATCATCTCTGTTTCCTCCTTCACCAAGCGGCAGTCCAAAGGAAAACACACTTCCCTCTCCCTGCCGGCTCTCCGCCTTCACCCATCCTCCATGGATCTCCGCGATCCACTTTACCATGGATAGGCCCAGACCAGAATGGCTCCCTCCTGTTCTGGCAGTATCCGCCCGGTAGAATCTCTCCCAGATCCGGGTCAGATCCTCCGGTGAGATCCCGATGCCGTCATCTCTCACGGTTCCGGTCACTTCGCTGCCGGACTGCTCCAGAGTCACCCATACATGGCCATTTTCTTTCCCATAGGCGACTGCATTGGAGATCAGGTTCACCAGCATGCGGATATAAAGCGTCTCATCCACTTCCGCCTTAATATCCGGCCGGATCTGACATATGATACGTATCCCTGTCCCCGCCTCATCCGCCAGGATCTGCTGTTCCTCTGCAGTCATCTCCGTCAGTTCGCTGATATCCACCTGTTCTTTTCGGATTGGCTGTCGTCCCTGGTCAGCCCTGGAGAGGAACAGCAGCTGAGAGATCATATCCGACATATCACCGGCCTTCCTCTGGATCAGAAGGATCTGCCCCCTCTGCTCCTCTGTCAGTGTCTGATCCTCCAGACACGCGCCGCACTGAGCAAGTATCACGCTGACTGGTGTGCGCAGTTCATGAGAGACATCAGAAGTGAACTGCTTTTCCCTGTCAAATACCGTCTCAAGCTCTGAGAGCATATCGTCAAATGTCCCTGCCAGATTATAAATCTCATCTCTGTCCTTCTCACTGCTTCTCTTCAGCCCGATCCTCCTTGAAAGATCTGCGTCCGCCCTGATCTTCTGCACAGTTTCCGTGATCCGTCTGACCGGGAGAAGGGTCCTGCGTGTAAACCGGTATCCGATAAAAGCTGTGGCAAGTACCATCATTGGCAAGAGAATCAGCGCGAAACGCAGTGTAACGGTAAAACTCGCTTCTGCGTCCGTTACTGAAGTAATCCCCCTTATATAGACCGTATATCCCTGCTCCACACGGAATGACAGATCGTATACATACCATTCCCTGTTTCCTTCCCGGATTCTCCTCGCCTCACCATCTGAAATCTCCGGCTGATGATCAAATCCGTAAGGCACTTTACCGTAGAGGAAGTACATGTCTTCATCATAAAGAGACAGGTAAACATCCCTGGTCACTGAATAGAAATCCGATTCAACTTCCAGTTCCCCGTTTTCCATCCGGATATTATCTACACTTTGCTGCACTCTATTCTCCAGCGTGTTCTGGACAGACGAAAGTACTTCCCTGCTGCTCAGTGAGAACAGTACTGCTATGGCCGCGCAGGTAAGCAGGATCATGAAAAATGTATACATCAATGTCAGTTTGATCTTAAGCGACAATCTCTTCATATATCTAACCTTTGTCCTCCCGCAGCACATACCCGGCTCCCCGGACTGTATGAATCAGCTTTGTATCATGACCTTCATCGATCTTCTTCCTGAGATAACGAATGTAGACGTCGATCACATTTGAACCGCCTGCGTAATCAAAGTTCCAGAGATGCTCTTCCAGCCGGTCTCTGGACAAGACGATTCCCTCATTCTGCACCATATACCTGAGCAGTGCGAACTCCTTCCCGGATAATTTGATGTCTTTTCCTCCCCTTCGGACCAGATGGGTGTCCAGATGCACTTCCAGATCCCCCACCTGATAACAGCTCTTCGGAGTCTCCGCCGGCTTCCGGAGCAGCACACGAATCCTGGCCAGCAGCTCTTCGAAAGCAAAAGGCTTCACCAGGTAGTCATTAGCCCCCGCATCCAGCCCGCCGACCCGGTCACTGACACTGTCTTTCGCTGTAAGCAGGAGCACAGGAGTACTGTCTCCCTTTCTGCGCATCTTTTTCAGCACTGTGAGTCCGTCCATCACCGGCATCATAATGTCGAGTACCACTGCGTCATACTCTGCACTTTCCAGATATTCAAGCGCTTCCTGTCCGTTAAAGCAGGCATCAACACTGTAATGTTCCCCCTCCAGCCTCGAAGTCAGGATCCTGTTCAGGTCCTTCTCATCTTCCGCGATCAATATTCTCATAATGTACATCAGCTCCTTTTGATATAGGATCAGGGATTTTCAGCTATGCGGTTGCTGTCCCTTCGTTCCCAGATGTCCGCCATAAAGGGGCCGTGCTGCCCCTTTATGGCTGGTTACCGGGACGCGTTTGAACAGTAGCCGCACAGTTTGAAAATAACTCCGGCGTCATATATTTTCAAGTATAAAATACCCCGTCCTTAATGTAAAGTATGTCACAGAAACATTAAGACTTCATTAAAAGTGCGGTATGGCTGTTTGGGCAATAGCATTTCCGATTTGGACAGTGCTGGAAGCGGGAAATGTTATTATCTAAACAGCCCCCTCTTTTTGCACAAGATTTCTCCCATTTTTTTGTAAACATTTTTACCTTGACAGTCCTCCAACAAACCGATACTATAGAAATACCGCGTTTTTCCGCCTTTAAAATATGAGACAGTCCCATATGGTCTTATACACGGTGCCAGATTTCGACAGATTCCGGTGCTCTTCTGGTATGAAAAACACGGACAGCATAGATACTATTCACAAGAGAGGAGAGTTCTAATGAACAACAATCAGAACGAAAAGAAGATCCTCTGGTACAATCTTGCTTTCATGGCATTTTCCACCGTGTGGGGATTCGGAAACGTGATCAACGGCTTTTCTGAATACGGCGGTCTGAAAGCGATCGTATCCTGGATCATCCTGTTCGCACTTTACTTTGTACCTTATGCGCTCATGGTCGGTGAGCTGGGAAGCGCCTTTAAGAATGAGGGTGGCGGCGTCAGCTCCTGGATTCACCGTACCATCGGTCCCGGAATGGCATACATGGCCGGATGGACTTACTGGGTCGTACACATGCCCTATATTTCCCAGAAGCCGAATGCTTCTGTCATCGCTGCCAGCTGGGCCATCTTCCGTGACGCCCGGGCAAGCCAGATGAACGTACGGATCATGGCTGTGATCTGCCTTGTCCTGTTCCTGTTTGCTGTATGGATCGCGTCCAGAGGACTGGGCGTACTGAAGACACTTTCTGCTCTGGCAGGATCCACCATGTTCGTTATGTCCCTGCTGTTCATCGTTATGATGATCGCAGCACCTGCAATCACAGGAGCAAATGTACTGGACATCGAGTGGTCTGTAGACACCTTTATGCCAACCTTTGACGGCAAGTTCTTCCTGAATCTGTCCATCCTTGTATTTGCGGTAGGCGGATGTGAGAAGATCTCACCTTATGTAAATAAGATGAAGAATCCTTCCAAAGACTTTGCAAAAGGTATGATTGCTCTGGCAACCATGGTTGCTGTCTGCGCAGTACTTGGAACCATCGCACTGGGAATGATGTTTGATTCCAACAACATCCCGGAAGACCTGATGACCAACGGCGCTTACTATGCATTCCAGATGCTTGGCGAGTACTATCATGTAGGAGACCTGTTCGTAGTTATCTACGCAGTTGTCAACCTGATCGGTCAGTTCTCCGTCATGGTACTTTCCATCGACGCACCGCTGCGTATGCTTCTTGACAGTGCAGATGAGAAATACATTCCGAAGTCACTGTTCAAGCAGAACAAATACGGCACATATACAAACGGACACAAACTTGTTCTTGTCATCGTATCCATCCTGATCATCGTTCCGGTACTTGGTATCGAAAATGTGGATACACTTGTAAAATGGCTTGTAAAAGTAAATTCCGTATGCATGCCGCTTCGTTACCTCTGGGTATTTGTGGCATACATTGCTCTCAAGAAAGCCGGAGAGAAATTCTCAGCGGAATATCGTTTTGTCAAAGGCCGTACCCTTGGTATGATCCTTGGCGGATGGTGCTTCTTCGTAACAGCATTCGCATGTATCCTGGGTATCTGGTCTGAGGATCCGTTCCAGCTGGTACTCAACATCGTGACACCGTTCGTCCTGATCGGACTCGGATTCATCATGCCGGTCATCGCAAGACGAAGCAAAGCATAATATCGCACAATACAATCACAAAAGGGGCAGGAACTCCGCATGGAGCCTGCCCCTTTCCAGAAAGGAGACAACCAAATGTATTCAAATATATCCGAGGAACTTCTTCAGTTTATTCACAAGAGCCCTGACTGCTTCCATGCTGTCCATACAATGGAAGAAATGCTTGAAGAAGAAGGGTATGTGGAGCTGAAAGAAAATCTGAAGTGGGAGATCCAGAGAGGCGGAAAATACTTCGTAAACCGCAACGGCTCCTCTCTGATCGCCTTTACAATCCCTGAGGGAGAGATGAAAGGTATGCGTATCATCGCCAGCCACAGCGACTCTCCCACTTTCAAGATCAAAGAAAATCCCGAGATGGAGTCCGAAGGACACTATATCAAGCTGAATGTAGAACGCTATGGCGGCATGCTCTGCGCTCCATGGTTTGACCGTCCGCTTTCCATCTCAGGCCGGGTCATCGTCAAAGACAGCAGCACAGGCACTTTTGTCTCAAAGCTCGTTAATATTGACCGTGATCTGGTCATGATCCCGAACCTTGCCATCCATATGAACCGTGAGGTCAACGACGGCTACAAATACAATGCTCAGAAAGACATGCTCCCGATCTACGGAGACATTACCTCAAAGGGCACCTTCATGAAGACAGTGGCAGAAGCCGCAGGCGTAGAAGAAAGCGACATCCTTGGGCATGACCTGTTCCTGTACAACCGTCAGGAGGGAACGGTCTGGGGCGCTTCCGGAGAATTCCTCTCCAGCAGCCGCCTGGATGATCTGCAGTGTGCATTCTCCTCACTGAAGGCACTCCTCGCCGGAGAGAAGAAGGAATATATGGCCGTCCACTGTGTGCTGGACAACGAAGAAGTAGGAAGCGGCACAAAACAGGGCGCTGCCTCCACATTCCTTTATGACACACTGACAAGAGTTCACGAAAGCCTTGGCATGACCAGGGAGGAGTATCTGATCCACCTTGCCGACAGCTTCATGATCTCTGCAGACAACGCCCATGCCGTGCACCCCAACTACGCAGATAAGGCAGATCCCGTAAACCGCCCCTTCCTGAACGGCGGTATCGTGATCAAGTTCAACGCCAACCAGAAATACTGCACCGACGGCGTGTCCGCCGCCATGTTCCGGGATGTATGCCGTCAGGCAGACGTGCCTGTCCAGACCTTCACAAACCGGTCCGATATGCTGGGAGGCTCTACCCTTGGAAATATCTCCAACACTCAGGTAGCCCTGAACACGGTAGATATCGGCCTGCCCCAGCTGGCCATGCACTCCCCCTACGAGACCGTAGGAGTAAAAGACACGGAATACCTCATCCGCGCAGGAATAAAATTCTTCTCGTAAAATGAGAATGAAAAATTCATTTTTTGAACAAAAAACTTCCGGCAGGAATCTGATACCGCCGGAAGTTTTTTCTGTCAGAGACACTCTTTCGGATGCCTTACGGGAAACCGCATCTTCCGATATGGATAAAGTAAGTCCCCGGACAGGACCTTTATCTATACACGCAAGATGAATTTCCCATCATCCTACTTTCAGTTTGAATTTCTGTATTTCTTTCTCGCTGGATACCTTTTCAATGACGCCGCCAAGGCTTCTCAGCTTTTCTTCAAACCGTTCATATCCTCTCTGGATATAAACGATATCATCTACGATCGTAATCCCGTCTGCAGCCAGTCCGGCAATGCAGAGCGCTGCGCCCGCGCGGAGATCAGGAGCGCTGACACGGGCTCCCGAGAAACGCTCAACGCCTTCGATCGTAGCGGAGTTTCCTTCCACTTTGATGATCGCACCCATACGTGCAAGTTCGTCAAGATATTTGAAACGATTTTCAAAAATACTCTCTGTAATCGTGCTGGTTCCTTTGGCAAGTGCAAGAGCCACGCCGATCTGCGGCTGCATATCTGTAGGATATCCCGGATACGGCAGCGTCTTAACCTGCGTACTTCTCAGCCGTCCCTTTGCCACCACGCGGACAGCATCGTCAAACTCTTCTACTTCGCATCCCATGTCAATGAGCTTTGAAATGGTTGCGTCCAGATGCTTCGGTATCACGTTCATGACCGTCACATCTCCCTTGGTAGCAGCAGCAGCAAACATAAATGTACCGGCCTCGATCTGATCAGGAATAATAGAGTATTCTGACTTGTGAAGTGATTTCACTCCGCGGATCCTGATCACATCCGTACCTGCTCCTCTGATATTGGCTCCCATACTGTTCAGGAAATTGGCCACATCTACAACATGAGGCTCCTTTGCAACATTTTCCATAATGGTAAGGCCGTCAGCCATAGCTGCAGCCATCATGACATTGATCGTTGCCCCTACACTGACAACATCAAAATAAAGATGTGTGCCGCGGAGATGCTCCGCCTCTGCCACGATCTTGCCGTGCTCAATATCAACATCCGCACCAAGTGCACGGAATCCCTTCAGATGCTGATCAATCGGTCTGCTTCCGATATTGCATCCTCCCGGCAGCGCCACCTCTGCGCGTCTGTATTTTCCAAGCAGAGCTCCCAGCAGATAGTAGGATGCTCTGATCTTCTTGATATAATCATACTCTATATTGAAATCAAGAATCGTTCCGCCATTGATCTTCACCGTATGCCGGTCGATCCGCTGAACCATCGCACCGATACCGCTGATCGCCTCCAGCATTACATTCACATCATTTACATCCGGCAGATTCTCAATATGAACTGTCTCATTTGTCATGATCGCAGCTGCAAGAATCGCAAGAGCCGCATTCTTTGCGCCGCCGATCTCTACTTCCCCTACAAGCGGATTACCGCCTTTAATTATATATTGCTCCATTTTGCACCTCAACCATAAGATTCTTATCCCCGTAAAATCACCATATCTTCATGTATAATAGTCTGATTTGCGCCAGATTGTCAAGTATTTCTTTTCAGCCTATCCACTGCCGCCACTACATTTTCAATTGTTTCTTCGATCCGGCAGCCGTCCTCACATACAGTAATATCAGCATATTTCTCAAAATACGGGACTCGTTCATTATAGAGATCTCTGAGCGTCTGTCCCTCCCGGAGGACCACGCCTCTTTTCTTCGGATTCCGTATCCGCCTTTTTATTGTCTGATAAGAAGCCTTTAAATATACAACGGTACCGATTTCTTTATAATGTTTCATAGCATCTTCACAGTAAATGACACTCCCGCCGGGTGAAATAACCGTATTCGTCACATTTACCTCTGCGTTGACCTGGTTTTCAATCTTCAGGAATCCGTCTTCACCCACCTCGGAAATGATCTCACGCAGCAGCCTCTTCTCCTGTTCCTGGATCAGAAGATCCGTATCTATAAAACGCATTCCCAGCTTTTTTGCCACTACAACACCTACAGTACTCTTGCCCACCGCCGGCATTCCGATAAAAATCAAGTTGTCTTTCATATGTACTTTCCTTTTCTAAGTTTGAGCTTCGGTGTCAGTATATCATATTTCTGCTGATTAGTAAATTCTCCTGCACCTTCTCCTTCTGTCACACCTGCGTCTGTACAGTTCCTGATACAACATAACTTCGATGAGATCGCTGAGCATCTGCCGTTCATTTCCGCTTTTCTGCTCATCCGGATCATAACCACAGGCACTGCAGGACCGGGGAAAAACAATTTTTTCATTTTCCTCAACACGCTGACCGACTCTCCTGCACATCATTCTGAGCTGAAGGCGGTCCGGATATTCATCGTAGACCATACTGTTGTCATATTCCATGCGGTCGCATTCTTCCTCTATATAAGGGAGGATCTTCCTTGGGATGTCAGGATACATACTCTTCATATATTCAAGATCCATCCGGTCCCTTCTTCCTTCGTCAAATGCTGCCGGCATCGGATACGCCATATAATAGGGCAGTTTCTGATTCATATACATTCACTCCCGGATCACATTATACTGTCAGTATATGCGCCGTCCGTTCAAACGTGAAGACGCGCTCCGGCGCCCGCCTCCGCTCCGGACTGTCCTCCTCCACAGGAAGATGGACAGGACGATTGCTATATAATCGGTCACAGACTGACCGAAGATCACGCCCTGCATGCCAAACAGCGTCTGCAGGAGATGCAGAAGCGGGATCAGCAGAAGTCCCTGTCGCAGAACAGAGAGAACTCCATTTCTGTTTCATATCACTTCGTATCAACTGAAGCTCACGACATATCTCCCTAAGCCGCCGGGAACTGCTCAGGATATCAGTCCAGATTTTTCAGCATCTTCGATGCTATCCTCATGAACTCCTTCTGCTCCTCTTCGGTAATACCTTCAAGGAGCTGACGTTCTGTCTTCATGATCTCATCCCGTATGACCGATTCAACTTCCTCCGCTCTGGACGTAAAGACAATTTTCTTATACCGTCCATCCTTCTCATCCGGAACACGGCTGATCAGCCCCTCATCTTCCAGGCTCTTCAATGCTTCTGTCGCTGTGGACGGACGGAGGCCAAACTCCTTCTCCACATCCTTCTGATATACATTTCTCTTCTCACCTTCGGCAAGGATAAAGCTGAGGATATTTCCTTTGGCGCCGCTGATGCCGATGGATTCCTGTGCAGCTTTGGAGCGGCGCCGGAGACGGTTGGATATTTTATTGATCAGTTTACCTGTTTCCATATTTACTTGCCCGCCTTTCATATATCTTCATAAATCATATTTATTATTTCGGTTCCTAAGTATTTTAGGTTTATTTCCGGGAAATGTCAAGTCAGAACAAAAGCAAAAAAAACGGAAACCCTGTCTCACTAAGAAACATGGGTTCCCGCTTCTTTCTCTTTTCTGATTTTCTATTGATCGCTCTCACGCATGACACGCTGAACCTCAAGTCTGGTCCCGCCTACGCCAATAACATCGTCTTTCTGAATGACAATAGGCTTCTCAATCCTTGTTCCGTTCAGGTAAGTTCCATTCCTGGAATTCTCATCCCGGAGGTAAAGCTTATCACCTCTGCTTACGATTGCACAGTGCATCTTGGATATCCTGCCGTCATCTCTGATCATCAGATACTGCTCATATCTGCTGCCGTCTTTTCCACGGCCGATCCCTACATTCTTATAAAATATAAATGTATACTTCTCCCAGCTGTCGATATTCTCCAGGATAATCTTCCACTGCCGTCTCTTCTTCCGTCTTCTCACTCCGGCCTCTTCCTGCTGTGCCGCATCTTCTCTCCTGCTTCTCCGCACCTGCTGCACGTCAGGTTCATCGCCATCGCCATATTCGTCATCTGTCTCTCTTCGTCTGCGTCTTCTTCCTTCCGGGGGCATGTCCTCCGGTTCCGTGTTGTTTATATCTATATATGTCTTTGCCAGAAGCGCAATGCTGCCGCCAATCAGCAGAATCATGACAATCCAGTACCACATACCTGTAATCACTCCTTCGGATTTCTATGGTACTATAATTTTGTCCAGACGGCAAGCCTGAGTTGCATGATTTGGATGATTTTGTCGAAAAAAATGGGGGCAATGTATTCTGTCAACCGGACATAGATGCAGTGCTGATCCGGCATGAAATCTTCCCCCGCTTCATAGCAAAAGGAAGCAGATTCCCCTTATTATTTCTGCCGGATGCTTCGTCTGCTCAGCAGATTGGCATCGTCTCATCCATCAGAGACCGCACCGCCGCGGTCTTTGATGCGTTCAAATGAGAAAGCAGACCAGCTTTTGCCCGTTCCTTTTCTCCTGATTTTACAGCCTCTATGATCTCTACATGTTCCCTGGCCGCCTCCTTGTGGCGCTCCCAGATATGCACTCCTGCCAGCAGCCGTATCCGCATACTCTGATCAAACACATGCGCAAGACTCATGTTCAGATATTTGTTCGTGCAGACACTCGTAAGCATACGGTGAAAAGCATCGTCCATCCTTCCGAACTCATCTGGATCTGCCGCCCCTTCCAGCATCTTGCGGAAGACTTCCTCCATGCGGGCAAGTTCCGCCCGGTCCAGATACTCCATGTAACGCTCCAATATGTAGGGCTCTATAAGGATCCGTGTGTCAAATGCCATATTCACCTCACTGAGAGAGAGGGCTGTGACCATGATCCCTTTCTTCGGGATGATAGTCACCAGCCCCTCCTGCTCCAGCTTGTTCAGTGCCTCCCGGATTGGTGTCCGGCTGGCATCAATCTCCTTCATCAGCAGCGATTCACTGAGAAATGTATTGGGGCGGTATTCACAATAGATGATCTTCTGTTTAATTGTCTCGTATGCCAGTTCTTTTAGATTTTCACTCATAGCTTCTCCCTCCGGAAGAATTTCTGTTCTCATTCTAGCACAGCGAAGCGCCTGATTCCAGCCGGGATATATCTTGTATACAAGTTATATCCTTTTACTTCTGATTTTCCCACAGCTATAATGAAATCACAAAGGAGGCGAAAGGTATGAAGATCACTGATATCCGCACGATCCGATTAAGATATCCCTATGAGAAAATGATCGCCGACGGCCTGAGCTGCTGCAGTGCCAGAGAAGCTTTACTCGTCATCATCGAGACAGATGCCGGGCTCTCCGGTCTGGGTGAATGTGCCGCTTTCGGTGCGAATATGAATGCACTGTCAGCGATCATTGAGGAGCAGCTGAAGCCCCTGCTGACAGGAGAAGATCCCACTATGATCGAAAAGCTCTGGCTTAAAATGACCTGGAACAACTTCGCCAACGGACGCAGAGGAATTATAAAAGCAGCCATAAGCGGCATTGACATCGCTCTGTGGGATCTGCTTGGGAAATCAGCCGGACTCCCCGTCTCCCGGCTTCTGGGCGCGGTTACCGACAAAGTGGAGGGCTACGCAAGCGCAGGCTTCTATGCAGAAGAGAAAAGCCTGGACGACCTGAAGCGGGAGATCGAAGGCTATCTGAACAAAGGCTATTCCGCTTTCAAGATGAAAGTGGGGCGGACCGACCGGAATTACAGGATGCCCCTTCGGTTCATGAAGCAGGGTAGCTGGCTCTATACAAGAGAAGCAGACGAAAAGCGGGTGGAAACCGTCCGTTCCATGCTGGACAAAGACCATATCCTCATGCTGGATATGAACGGCACATGGAATCTGGAAGACGTGCTGGACGCAGAAGACTTTTTCACGGAAAATCATATTTATATGATCGAGGAGCCGATCCGGAGCGACGATATCGACGGTTACGCAAAGCTTGCTTCCGAGCTGAAGCATGTGCGGATCGCCGGAGTCGAATCTGAGCAGGGGCTTGACCGGTACCGGCAGTTCCTGGAGGCATCCGCCCTTGACGTTGTCCAGGTAAACCTGGGCTGGAGCGGCGGCTTCACCGAATGCCGGAAGATTGCAGCACTGTCCCAGGCGTATGACAGGCTCTTTACGCCCCATACATTTTTCTCTGCCGTGCTGACCGCTGCAAATGTACAATTCGCGGCTTCTCAGTATAACGTGCCTTTTATCGAATCAGAGGAAAACTTCAATCCCCTGCGGACAGATCTTCTGAAGACGCCCATTGCCTGCGACGAGCACATGAACTATCTCGTCCCTCAGGAACCCGGGCTGGGAATCGAACTGAACTGGGATGTGGCAGAACGGTACGCAGTAAAGTAACAGAAGGTCATTCCGGACAGTACGGGAAACAGCGGCTGTCCATATCATCAACATATTGAATCATCAACATTTTTAAGGAGGAAGAGAACATGAAAGTAGGATTTATCGGACTTGGAATCATGGGGAAACCGATGAGCAGAAATGTAATGAGAGGCGGCCATGAGCTGGTCGTGTATAACAGAAGCCGGGCAAGTGTGGACGAGCTGACTGCAGAAGGCGCAAAGCCCGCATCCTCTCCGGCAGAAGTAGCCAGAGAATGCTCCGTCATCATCACCATGCTGCCCAATTCCCCGCAGGTAAGAGAAGTCTGCCTGGGAGAGAATGGAATCGCGGAAGGAGCCAAAGAGGGAACCATCGTCATTGATATGAGTTCCATCGATCCGGTAGAGACAAAAGCTATCGGCGCTGAGCTGGCCAAAAAAGGCATCGAGCTTATGGACGCTCCGGTCAGCGGAGGCGAGCCAAAGGCCATCGACGGAACCATCTCTGTAATGGTAGGCGGAAAAAAGGAAAGCTTTGACAAATATTACGACCTGCTGATGACTATGGCGGCCTCTGCCGTATATGTAGGCGAACTTGGATCCGGAAATGTGGCAAAGCTTGCCAATCAGGTCATCGTGGCGCTGAACATTGCAGCGGTATCTGAAGCTCTCACACTGGCGGTCAAAAACGGAGCAGATCCGGAGCTTGTCTATCAGGCGATCCGGGGCGGACTGGCGGGCTCCACTGTCCTTGACGCCAAAGCTCCCATGATGATGAGCCACGATTTCAAGCCGGGCTTCCGCATCGAGCTTCACATCAAGGATCTGAACAATGCACTGAATGCAGCCCATGCCACAAGCACCTCCCTGCCTCTCACATCACAGGTTATGGAGATCATGCAGGCACTGAAAGCGGACGGCTGCGAAAAAGACGACCACAGCGCCATCGTGAAATATTATGAGAAGATTTCTGACGTCTCAGTTGAAAAAGAAGAAAAATAGGATACAAGAAAAAGGAGTTGAAGAAGATCATGGCATTTATCCCCAAGGGCATCATCCCTCCTATCATCACCCCTCTGACCGATGAGGGCGAAGTAAACTATCCGGTACTGCGCCAGATGGTAGATCATCTGATTGACAACATCATCGCCATCAAAGACAGTACCGGCGACATGACCAACACAGCCGAATATATCCGCCTGACAAGAGACAACGACAGTTTCCATGTCCTGTGCGGAAGAGACACTCTGATCTACGCTGCGCTCTGCTACGGTGCTACCGGTTCCATTGCTTCCTGCGCCAACGTAGCGCCCAGAGCTGCTGTAGATATCTACGAGAAATACATGGCAGGCGACCACCAGGGAGCACTGGACGCTCAGTTTCAGCTGGCACCTCTTCGGATCGCCTGCAATATGGGCACCTTCCCTGCCGTCATCAAGGAAGGGCTTGTTCAGCAGGGGATCCCGGTAGGAAAATGTCTGGCTCCCATCGCAGAACTGAAGCCGGAGGAGAAAGAAAAACTGCATCAGGTACTGGCAGATATGGGGCTGGTGTAGCGGCCCTCCCCGGATGACCGGTGCGGACACCGCGCTAAAGTTACCGGAAAGAGCATAAAAATTTCTTATAAAGATGTCGGTCGCTGTGAAGATTCCACAACGGCCGACATTAATTTTCATTTCCAAATGTTCAGAAATCCTGCCTCTTATAATATCTTCTTGTTTATGTTAATGATAATGCTGCCGCTATAACTATAGCATGATTCTGATTACACAGCCGAAGATATTCATAAGCTTCCTCCAGCTGTTTGAAAACAGACCCGGAAAACTCTTTTTTATCTTGAAAATCTGTATTATCTTCATCTGAAAAAACCGCAATTTTCACTCTGTCAGACAGAATCACTGAAAGTTCCATAAGGAACATTCCAGGATTGTAAGCGGTCGCCATCGCAAAAATTTCTATGACTTAGATTCTGACATAGCCGGTAGCAGGTCCCGAACCTACTTTGGCGATGTAACCACTCTTAACTAAATCCGTCAGAGTACGTTCCACCGTCGTTTTACTAATGTCAGGGCAGGCATCCATGATTTCCTTTTTCGTGATTTTTCCAACTTTCTGGTCGATCATGGCTCGGATTCGCTCCGGCTTAGAAAGCGTGCGGTTTTTCAAATGCTCCACACGGCTTTCAAATTCATTGTATGCTTTCAGCGTAATGCCAAGATAATATTTTACAAAAGGTTCGTAGCTGTTCTCATTTTCATGCCAACCTATTGAGCTTGCCCGCAACGCTTCATAATAGGTTTCTTTAGTTTTTTCAATCAGCATTTCCATACTGATGTACTTCCCGACAATATATCCGGCTTTATAGAACAGCAGAAGAGTCAGCAGGCGGCTCATGCGTCCATTCCCATCATTAAAGGGATGGATACAGAGAAAATCCAAAATAAACATGGGAATCAGAAGAAGTTTATCAATATGGTCTGCTTCCCAGGCTTCCCAAAATTCCCTGCAAAGTTCCTCCATCGCTTCTGCGGTCTGAAATGCCGGAACCGGAACAAATCGTGCCTTTTGATGCCCTTCTGCATCTGTTTCGGCAATGACATTATCCGCATTTTTATAACTCCCTCCAGCAGCTTTCTGAGAGTAAGAATACAAATCTCGATGCAGCTGTAAAATCAGATAGGGGCGGGGAATGATATATTCATAACTTTCATAAATGGTAGCAAGCACTTCCCGATAGCCTGCAATTTCCTGTTCGGAACGGTTTCTAGGTTCTGCCTTCTGGCTCACCAGTTCCTCCAGCCGCTTATCCGTTGTATAAATACCTTCGATGCGGTTGGAAGCACCCGTACTTTGAATCAATGCAACTTCCAGAAGCCTTTTCAGTTCGTCAATATTGGCTTCCAGAAATAACTCCTGCTTTCCTTTGTGTTCATGAATACTGGAAACCATTCGAACGATCTCCGATGTCAGAAGTTTTTCCGGTTCCTTTTTATAATCAAATAACCGCATGCTATCTACCTCATTTCCAATTTATCTCCGTCATTTTACCCAAAAATGACGGAGATTTCAATATAATGACGAAGATAAACTCTCTCCGTAAGCAGCAGCAAACCATTCAGCCATGGAGCGGCTACTCTTCCAGAAACACAAATTCCCGGTCCGTTGACCGCTCCTCATCAAAATGATACCCAAGCCGGTCAAATCCTTTTATCTTCTCCGCATCTTCCACCTGATTCTCAGCAAGCCAGCGCACCATCTCGCCTCGTGCCATCTTCGCCAGGGTACCCTTCTGCTTTACTTTCCCGTCTGTCAGCTCTCCGAACACACAGGTCAGATATGTATCCTCCGGTGTAAGGTACCGCTCCACACACTTGGAATACTCCTTCGAAGCCAGATTCAGGATAAAGTGATCCCCGTCTGTCACTTCCCGATACAGCTTATCTCCCCAGAACCGGTACAGATCCCCGGCGGGCGAAGCCTTTGCCTGCATCTCCAGCCGGTAGGGCACGATCCCGTCGAAAGGCTTCACCACTCCGTAAAAACCTGACAGGATCCGCAGATGATTCTGGATATAATCGGTCTCACTGCCTCCGAAAACAGCAGGCGCCATATACTGGTACTGGATGCCCTCATAGGAGATCACAGCCGGCGTCAGATTCCTCCTTAGATCCATCTCCTGGAATCTGCGGTAATTCTGCTCCGCGATCCTGTCATTGCATTTCCACAGTGCCTTCGCCTCCGGAAGCGACAGTCCCCGCATCCACTCCATCAGCTCCTCTGCTTCCTTCAGAAACACCGGCGTCGTCCGATGAGCCAGCGTGTCTGTATCCCGGTTCATTTTCTTTGCCGGTGATATGATAATTTTCATAAACTTCCTCCTTCTGAAAATCCGATCTCATTTATCCCACGGATTCCTTTCGTGTACTGTCTCAGTAAAGCGGGGGAATGCTTGTCTGCGTTCACTGTACTAATATCATCCAGATTCCCTGTGCGACACCGTCCGCGTCATTGGATGCCACGATCCGATCCGCCGCTTTCCGGCACGCTTCTGAAGCATTTGCCACAGCGAACCCGGCTCCCGCAAAGGCAAGCAGTCCTGCATCATTGTCTCCGTCCCCGAAGGCCGCCAGTTCCTCCCGCTTCAGCCCAAGACGATCCAGGAGAAACTTTGCTCCTGAATCTTTTCCAGATTCCCGGTAGGAAATCTCAAGCAGCTGGGGAACCGATGAAGTGATATACACATCCACCACGTAATTTTTCAGAGTTTTCCACAATCTTTCCTTAAGTTCTTCCCCTTTTACCACAACATCGATACTTTCCAGCTCGCTGCTGTGATCCAGGATGAACTTCTTCATGTCTTTAACAGGCGTCCTGGTCCGCTGGATATAAGGGATTGCCCGGGGCGCTGCCCCGAAGCGGACCGGATCGCTCACATACCTTGCTTCTGCATATGGCTTTCCATTGATAAACGCCTCGAAAGAGACCTCCTCTTTTTCTGTGTATCGCAGAATTGCCCTCACAGAGTCCGCGGTCAGCTTATACTGCCTCAGACACTTTCCCGACCGGATATCATAAACCGCCGCACCGTTGGACATAATTGCATATCGGATCCCCTCTATGGAAAGAATATCCTCCGGCAGGGAATCCAGGGAACGTCCGCTGGCCACAACAATATGGATCCCGGCATCGATCGCCGCCTCCAGAGCATCTCTGTTCGCCTGACTCAGATATCCATCGCTGTTCAGGGTTGTCCTGTCCAGATCAAGTGCAATACATTTTATCTTCATTCTCATATCTTCTGCTGCCGGAATATCTCGCGGAATTCCAGCGCTTCCTCCATCGTATTCTGCCACCCGTCCTTCTTCAGATCGACCATCCAGCCTTTATCTGTCCGAAACACATGGACACCTTCTCCTTCCAGGAGCAGGCGCTGCATATCCCCCGTCTCAAAGGCTGCCGCGCCGCTTAACATTCCTCTGGAGTTCACCACTCTGTGGGCCGGGATATCGGGGCCAAGACGGTCTCTGTTCAGAGCATATCCAACCTGGCGCGCATTCTTCGGCTTCCCGCAGAGAAGGGCAATCTGGCCGTAAGAAGCCACTTTGCCATAAGGGATGGCGCGGCAGACAACTGCCGCCCGTTTATAGAAATCATAGTCCTGCAATATCGCATCTCCTATCCATTCAAGACTCGCCACTGATACTGATTTGTTACTCGCCGCCTGTAGAGGCGGGAGTCATCTCACATCTGATATACTCTTTTGTAATCTTCATGATCGTCTCCAGGTTCTTAAGATCTGTGATCACATCACCGGTCTCCAGTGAATGATCTGCGCCCTCCGTAATGTAAAGGGGAAATCCTCCTGTTTCGCATCCTCTGTTCACTGCGTCCAGATCCGCCCAGGCATCATTCGTCCCCGTGAAAGCGATCCCCGGCTGGTTCATAAACTGAAAAGAAGCCTCTACCGGCGTATAATAAACATTTCTCGTATGCAAATGATATTTTGCTCCGTACGCAGACGCCACAGCAGTCCCTACGCTTTTCGATATAAACAAAATGTCCTCATACTGGGAAAAGTCCACCTCTTTCAGAAGTTCCTCTGCCTGTGAAAGCGCGCTGAAAAATGCCCGCTCCATCTTCTTCTTAGAGCCCTTCACCCCTTTGGGGAAACCTCCATACGGCGCTTCCACGATCTCATAACCTGCTTCCGCTGCAATCTTTTTACTGTAATACAGAAGCGGCTTGTCTGTATGGTATCCGATTCCCGGAAAAATCACTGCAATCTTCTTCATAATTTATCTTCTCCTTTTACAATCATTCCGAGCAAAGCTCTCCTGTGAATCCCGGCGTAGGAACCAGGTCAGCTTCCGCTGAAATGACACATCTTCGAATTCCTCCGCACTCCGTTCTGCTTTTTATCTTAACACATTCTAAAATTTGTGAAAATATATTCCGTTGTTTCCATGTTATAATTGAAAAGGCAGTCCGGCTGAACTGCTTTTTGAAGTTAAAGGAGGAAAATATTATGTCATCAGAAATACAAAATACAAAGAAAATCATCCTGAGCGCAGACAGTACCTGCGATCTTGACACAGACTTAAAAGAACGGTATCACGTGAATTACTTTCCCCTGCACATCATATTAAACGGCAAGGAATACCGTGATAACATCGACATCACCCCGGAACAGGTCTACCAGGAATACTATGACCACAAGGTTCTTCCCAAGACCGCCGCTGTAAACGCTCAGGAGTATATCGATCACTTCCGCCCCTGGGTTGAGGACGGCTGTGAAGTCATACACATTAATCTCGGAAGCGCACTGTCGAGCTCTTACCAGAACTGCTGCATCGCAGCGGAAGAACTGGGACATGTTCACGTCATCGACAGCTGCAATCTCTCTACCGGAACCGGCCTTCTGGTCGTTGCCGCCGGAAAGATGATCGAACAGGGCCTGGACGCTCCGTCTATCGCAGAGGCACTCCGTGCAAGGACAGCCAAATGCCACGCAAGCTTTGTTCTGGACACCCTTACCTTTCTTCACGCTGGCGGACGCTGCTCTTCCCTTGCAGCTCTCGGCGCCAATATGCTGAAGCTCAAGCCATGTATCCAGGTGGACAACCATGACGGAAGCATGGGCGTCGGGAAGAAATACCGGGGTTCTCTGGACAAAGCACTGGAAAAGTATGTTCGGGATGAACTGGGAAAATATCCGGATATCAATACAGACCTGCTTTTTATCACACACTCCGGAATCCCGCAGGAATATATTGATCTTGTAAGAAAAACCATAGATGAGACCATGCATTTTAAAGAGATCCATGTTACAAAAGCAAGCTGCACGATCTCCTGCCACTGCGGTCCGAATACGCTTGGAATACTATTTGAGACGAAATAAAATAAGCAGGCTCCCGCATCGTCACCTGTATGCGGGAGCCTGCCCTGTAAACTGCAGCAGCTGAACAGCTTACTTCAGCATACCGCAGCGTATCATATTTTATAGCAGTTCATTCTCCAGATCCTGCAGCATCAGATCCAGCGCTGTCACGCCGCCCTCAGCTGTATACCACACTGCCGGGTGGGAAAGATACACAACATTGCCGTTCTTGTATGCATCTGTTCCCATGACCAGCTCGTTCTCCATGATCTCCTGAGCCAGCTGCGCGCCGTCTGTACCGATTGCCGCATCTCTGTCCATGACAAAGATATATTCCGGATTCTTCTCAACGACGAACTCAAAGGAAGCCTCGTTTCCGTGTGTAGCTGTATCGATATTGGAGTCTACGCCGATATTATCGAATCCGATTTCTTTTCCGATGATCGAGCAGCGGCCGTCATTTCCAAGCACATTAAAGCTGCCGCTGGTACACATTCCGATGATCGCCGTCTTTCCTTCCGCGAACTGGGAAAGCGCCTCAATCCGGCTGTCAAAGTCCGCCATCAGTTCGTCCACCTTATCCTCAAGCCCGAAAATCGATGCAATGGTAGACGCATTTGTGCGCACACTTTCCGCAACTCCTGCTTCACTGTCTGTAGCAAGGTAAACAACCGGTGCGATCTCGTTGAGTGCATCATAAGAAGAAGAGAGACGTCCTCCGATAAAGATGATATCCGGTTCACACTCCGAGATTGTCAAGAATATCCAGGCATGCCATGTCAAGGATTGCAACCCGCTCCGGATCATAGGGAACCTCTACTTCTGTCAGCTCTCCCTCCGCATTTCTGCTCTGGATGGTGATCGTCTCCGGTTTCTCATCTGAGCTGTCTTCTGCAGACCCGCTGTCTGCCGCCTGGCCGCTGTCCGACGAAGGTCCGCCGGATGTGCTGCCGCACGCGGCAAGTGAAAATACCATAGCTGCAGATAACATCAGTGTTAAAATTCTTTTTTTCATGTAATATAATCCTCCGATTTTCGTATAATTTCAGACTGCCTGGGGCAAACACTCCCCCCTGCCGTCCTTTTAGTAATAGATGGACAGCGGTTTTCCCTGGATCTCCTGGATCTCAAAGTCCACGCGATAGATCTCTGACAGGTTTTCCTTTGTCATGACCTCATTTACTGTACCAAACTTCGCGATCTTCCCATCCACGAATGCGCAGATATAGTCGGAATAAAACGCCGCATAGTTGATCTCATGAAGCACCAGCACTACTGTCTTTCCAAGCTCATCGCAGAGCCGGCGCACGATCTTCATCATGTTGGTGGCATGATAGATATCCAGACTGTTTGTCGGCTCATCCAGAAGTACATATTCTGTATCCTGAGCAATCACCATGGCAATGTATGCCCTCTGCCTCTGGCCGCCGGACAGCTCGTCGATAAACCGGTCTTCGAACTCTTCCAGCTCCATATACCGGATTGCCTTATCGATCAGCACCTCATCCTCCTCTGTCAGGCGTCCGCCCGAGTAAGGGAACCTTCCAAACGCCACCAGTTCCCGCACTGTCAGCTTCATCTGAATATTGTTTGTCTGCGTCAGGATGGCCAGCCGTTTTGCCAGTTCCTTGCTCTTCCATTTGGAAATATCTTTTCCGTCAAAGCTGACCAGGCCCGTGTCCTGGGCGATCAGCCGGGAAATCATTCCCATGACAGTGGATTTTCCTGCTCCGTTGGGTCCGATCAGCGAAATGACCTTCCCCTTCGGTATTTCAAAGGAAACCGAATCTACAACTGCCTTTCCGTCATATTTCTTTGTCAGTTTTTCTACGAACATGTTCTATACCCTCCTGTTTGTCAGCAGAAGGTACAGGAAATAGATCCCGCCTCCCACCGTGATAAATACGCTGACAGGTATCGTATAGGAAAATACATGCTCCACCAGGAGCTGGCCTCCCACCAGCACCACCATTCCAAACAGCGCCGATCCCAGGATCAGCTGCCCGTGCCGGTATGTTTTCAGGAGCTGCCGGGCAAGGTTTGCTATGATCAGCCCCAGAAATGAAATCGGGCCTACCATTGCCGTGGCTACGGCGATGCAGAGTGTCACTCCGAGCAGAAGCCTCCGGATACAGTTGTCATAGTCCACACCCAGATTGATGGCCTGATCCTTTCCAAGCGTGATCACATTCAGAATGGCCAGATCTTTCCTCAGTACGAAGATCAGCACCGCCAGCACGATCACCGAAAAAAGGATGATCTCTGAATTAATATTGCTGAAGCTTGCCACCAGCGTATTCAAAAGTGTGTCGTACTCGTTGGGGTCCATAACTCTTGTCAGTGTAGTCTGGATGCTGGAAAAGAAGGACGTCAGCACCGTACCGATCAGAAGAACATAGAGTACGTTATGTTTTGTCTTTTTAAACAGATAGCTATAGATCACAGTCGCCGTAATTCCCATCAGGACAAGATCCATAGCAAAAGCCGCATTCGAGTTCACTGCAAATATGCTTCCTGTTCCGGCCACAAATACCACCGCCGTATGGATCAGCGTATAAAGGGAATTCATCCCCAGCAGACAGGGCGTAACAATGGTATTGTTGATAATGGACTGGAAGACCAGGGACGCACCGCCGATGGCAAATGCAGTGATCAGCATGACGATCAGCTTCGGCGTACGGATCTTCATGGCATAGGCAAACAGCTTTTCATTTTCAAACTTTACATCTACAAACATGTATGCCGCTGCCACAATGACTACAATAAGAGCCATGATCCACAGCTTTCTTGTATTTGCCCGTGCGGCCGCAACCGTCCGGCCGGCTTTCGCCCTTCCCCCTGCCTTTGCTGCAGCATCTGCCACATTGCCGCTGTATACATTATCATAAGCATTTGCACTCATCTGCTGTCACCTCCACTCACATGGGACACTGCCGCCGCGCAGCCCGATGTTCCAGCGCCGCCCAGACGGACTGCCTTTCTCCCGTGCTGCAGACGGTAAAGCAGCAGCGCGACAAAGATAATGCTTCCCAGTATGCCGATGATCAGCTCGATCGGAAGCTCGTAGGGCGCGATGACCACTCTCCCGATCATGTCGCACACAAGGACAAAGATGGCTCCAAAGAGGGCCGTATCCACCAGTGTCCCACGGATCTTATCTCCTTTGAACATAGCCACCACATTGGGCACGATCAGTCCGATATACGAGATCGTTCCGACCACCACGACGATAGCCGCCGTGATCATGGCCGCAATGGTAAGTCCCATGACCAGCACCAGATTATAGTGGACGCCCAGATTTTTAGAAAAGTCTTTCCCCATGCCCACAATATTAAAATGATTGGCAAAAATAAATGCCAGAATCACCAGCGGCACCACCATCCATACGATCTCATAACGCCCCTTGATCACAAGGGAGAAATGCCCCACCAGCCAGGTAGAAAGCGCCTGCGTCATCTCGTATTTATAGGCCAGATAGTTGGTCACTCCGCCGATCACATTTCCAAACATGATCCCCACAAGAGGGACCATCACAACATCTTTAAACTGAATCCTCTGGATAAACCACACAAAGATCCAGGTTCCCAGTATTGCCGTGATAAAGGCAAATATTGCTCTCCCCCACAGCGTAGAACCCGGCATGAACAGAAGTGCCAGCAGGATTCCGAATTGGGCAGAAGAGATCGTCGCCCCGGTTGTCGGGGAGACAAATTTATTCATACAGAGCTGCTGCATGATCAGCCCGGAAACACTCATGCCGACACCCGTACACAGGATGGCCAGCAGCCGGGGAAGCCGTGAAAGAATAAAGATCTCCCACTGCTCCGCATCTCCGCTCAGCAGAGATGAAAGGTCGATATCAATAACACCCACGAACAATGACAGTCTCGCCAGAACAATAAGGGTAACCGCCAGTATCAGGGTCAGTCTTCTTCCTTTAATGAATATATCCTCCCTTCGCATCGAGTTAGATTTAACTAACCACCAAAATATAAAACAGCCAGGCATACAGCATATACGGAGTATGTCTGGCCTACCAACACGCGCGCCAGGTTAGCTATCACTAACGTGCCGCCAGTATATCATATCCCTTCCTGGAAATGCTAGAGATTTTTCATTTCAAAGATAGCGAAAAATTATCAGTTAACCGTTCTTCGGCCCGCTTCACACATTCCGCAGGCGATATAGGTTCTTACTGATCCACCGAAGACATATGCGTTCTGCGCTGAGACTGCTTATCTGGACGGGAGACGATGTTCCCGGCTTTCCTGTTTCATCAGGACATGCTATACTAAATCATAGAACCGAACATGAGATAAATTATATCAAGAAAGGATGTGGCTAATGTTGAGTACAAAACCTGTTTTTCACGGAAGTGATATAGAGAAAATCTGCGAATACTACCATCTTCAGAAAGAGGAGATCGTCAACTTCGGAGCCAACGTAAATCCCCTGGGGCTTTCCGAGAAAGTCAAGTCTTCCCTTGCTTCTCATCTTGACCTGTTGTCTTCCTACCCGGACCGGGAGTATACCTCTCTTCGGGAAACCATATCCGGCTACTGCCATATTCCGGCGGATTTTATCCTGCCGGGAAACGGCTCCAGCGAACTGATCTCACTTCTCATTGAGACCCATGCGCCAAAGCATACTCTTATACTTGGCCCCACCTATTCCGAATACTCCCGGGAACTTTCCTTTTCAGGGAGCACACAGACGTACTATCACCTGCAGGAGCAGCAGGACTTCAGACTGGATACCGATGATCTGTGCCAGACTCTGAAAAAAGGGGATTACGACTTTCTCATCCTCTGCAATCCCAATAACCCTACCTCCTCCGCCATCCTGCAGGAAGATATGCGTCATCTTCTTTCCTTCTGCCGGGAACAGAACATCTTTGTCATGATCGATGAGACCTATGTGGAATTCGCCCCGGATATCCGCGCTGTCACCGCAGTTCCGCTGACAGAAGAATTCACCAATCTGATGGTCCTGCGGGGTGTATCCAAATTCTTCGCCGCACCGGGGATGCGGCTTGGATACGGAATTACCGGGAATCAAGAATTCCTCAAAAAAATGAAAGAGAAACAGATTCCCTGGTCGCTGAACAGTCTCGGCGCCTACGCCGGAGAGCTGATGTTCCAGGATACAGAATACATTGAGAAAACCCGCCGTCTGATCCTGTCTGAACGGGACCGGATGTACCACGCACTCGCAGAGCTGCCCGGCTGTAAAGTATACCAGCCATATGCCAACTTTCTGCTGCTGCGGATCACCAGAGAGGGGCTCGCTTCCTCCGATGTATTCGAGCGCTGCATCCGGTCAGGGCTTATGATCCGGGACTGCTCCTCTTTCCAGTGTCTGGACGGCGAATTCGTCCGGTTCTGCATCATGATGCCCGAAGATAATACCCGGCTGCTGCAGGTGTTGTGCGAGTTGTAATAAGCTGTATTAATACCCTTGCACCAGCTCCCGGAACTGGATTTCAAGTCCGCCAAGGACTCCCGAAGGCACCGTATCTTCATATGTGTACTGAGCGCTTTTTCGGGCATCTTCAAAGTTGAAGACCGATATGAGTCTCTGAACCGGATCTATGATCCAGTACTCTCTGACTACTGCCTTCTGGTACTGGATCAGCTTCCGCACATAATCGTGGGAGGAATTACTTTCAGAGACGATCTCGATCACCCAGTCCGGCGCGCCGCAGCACCCTTTCTCAGTCAGGATATCTCGTCTGCATATCACCGCTATATCCGGCTGTACGATCGTCGAGTCATCTCCAAAAAGCCGTACGTCAAAAGGAGCTGTATAAACCTGGCAGTTCCCTTCCTTTTTGCGTATATGGCTTGTAAGTGCATAGACCAACTCTGTCACCAGATATTGGTGAAGTCTGTTCGGTGCAGCAAGCATATAAAGCTTCCCATTCATCAGCTCTGCCCGTGTCCCCGCTGAAAGTCTTTCAATATCTTCCCCATCGTAGTTTCTTGCCGAATATGCATAGGGAGACGTCTCCTCACGCAGCATCACCGGCTCTTCTGACACAGGATCATAAGTAAAAGGGAGCTTCTCCTTTTTCTCCAGCACCTGTTCAATGGCAAGGAGGGTGGCATATCGGGGGTTCTTCGTTGCCCCGGAAAAGACCTTGTTGACTGTACTGACCGGTATCCCGGCCAGTTCCGCGATCTCGGCGTTAGTCACGCCTGCTTCTCTCTTCTTTTTCTTCAGATCAGAAATATCCATATCCGCGCTCCTCTCTGCTATAACACTCTAACTTCTTCCTTTTATGGAAATATACCATTTATTTATCTGTGCGTCAATAAATATTATCCATTTTTTGTCATTCTAATATCCATACGTTTCCATTTGTATCCATTTATGGATATTTAATATCGAAAGTATTTTATTCCGTACCGAAGCAACTGTTCTAGACACATCAATTCTGATCATACAGCACAAAACAGCCCCTGCGGTGCAGATGTTCCATCAGACATTTCAATGGGCATCTCTGCCGCAGGGGCTTATACTTTTAAGTTATATCAGCTAAAGCTGACCCGAATCCCGCGCCAAGACTCGTAACCGAGTCTTGAATTAACAGATCTCTGCTCCTGCCGGCATATCTTTCTCCGGCACCATCAGGGACAGATTTCCATCCGCATCCTCGGCGCAAAGCAGCATTCCTTCGGAAAGTACGCCTGCCAGTTTGGCGGGCTTCAGGTTTACAAGAACCATTACCTTTTTGCCTACCATTTCTTCCGGTGTATAGTGTGCTTTGATTCCAGATACGATCTGTTTTACCTGGCTGCCGATCTTCACCTGAGAACACAGAAGCTTTTTCGACTTCTTCACTTCCTCACAGGCAATGATCTCGCCTACCTGGAACTGCATCGTTCCGAACTGCTCGAAGGTAATCTCATCCTTCGGCTCGATATCAATGACTGCTTCTTCTTTTTCAGCGCTGTCTGCTGTCTCTTCTTTATGAGGATGGAGCTCCTCGACTTTCTTCATGACTTCGTCGATATCCAGTCTCTGGAACAGGATCTCTGGCTTATCTGTTACATGTCCGCCGCCAAGCTGCTCCAGAATCTTTTTGCTGGTGGAAGGCATATAGGGCTCAAGAAGCTCAGCGCCGGCAGAGATTCCCTGGATCAGGTTCCACAGAACAGTCTCCAGTCTGTCTTTCTTCGCCTCGTCCTTCGCCAGTACCCACGGCATTGTCTCATCAATATACTTATTGCAGCGCTTGAACAGATTGAAGATCTCTGTGATCGCATCAGCGACTCTCAGGCCTTCCATCTTCTCATCTACAGCCTTCGGCGTATTCTCCATCACTGCTTTCAGGTCCGCGTCCACGTCTTCTGCCGCGCCCTTGTCTGTCACAGTTCCGCCGAAATACTTGTTCGTCATGGAAACCGTACGGTTCACAAGGTTGCCAAGTGTATTTGCCAGATCGGAGTTCAGACGCTCTACCATCAGCTCCCATGTGATCACGCCGTCATTTTCAAAAGGCATCTCATGCAGCACAAAGTAACGTACTGCATCCACGCCAAAGAAGTCTACCAGCTCGTCCGCATAGAGCACATTTCCCTTGGACTTGCTCATCTTGCCGTCTCCCTGCAGCAGCCACGGATGTCCAAATACCTGCTTCGGAAGGGGAAGACCCAGAGCCATCAGGAAAATCGGCCAGTAGATCGTATGGAAACGGATGATGTCCTTTCCGATCAGATGAAGATCCGCCGGCCACAGTTTCTCAAACTGCTCCGTGCTGTTTCCATCCGCATCATAACCGATTCCCGTAATGTAGTTTGTCAGGGCGTCCAGCCATACATAAACAACATGCTTATCGTCAAAATCAACCGGAATTCCCCATTTAAACGAGGTTCTGGAAACACACAGATCCTGTAGTCCCGGGAGAAGGAAGTTGTTCATCATCTCATTTTTCCTGGATACCGGCTGGATAAACTCCGGATGGGTGTTGATATGCTCGATCAGCCGGTCCGCATATTTGCTCATCTTAAAGAAATATGCCTCTTCCTTCGCCGGCTGTACCTCACGCCCGCAGTCCGGACATTTGCCGTCTACCAGCTGAGATTCCGTAAAAAATGACTCGCAGGGTGTGCAGTACATTCCTTCATAATATCCCTTATAAATATCACCCTGATCGTACAGCTTTTTGAAGATCTTCTGTACCTGTTTCTCGTGATCCGCATCGGTTGTACGGATAAACTTGTCGTAAGATGTATCCATCAGATCCCAGATTCTCTTGATTTCAGCAGAAACATTGTCAACAAATTCCTTCGGTGTGATTCCTGCCTCTTCCGCTTTCAGCTCGATCTTCTGTCCGTGCTCGTCCGTTCCTGTCTGGAAGAACACATCATATCCCTGACTTCTCTTGTAACGCGCGATCGCGTCCGCCAGCACGATCTCGTAGGTGTTTCCAATGTGCGGCTTGCCGGATGTGTAGGCGATGGCTGTTGTAATGTAATACTTTGGTTTCATCTTTACCTCCTTCGGGGACGTAGTAAACTTCGGTTTGACTACGTCCCCGATTGAAGTTTACTGTGTCCCTTTTTTAATTTCACTGTGTCCCTTTTCGACCATTTTTCTATTTCGGATCCATACCTTATATAAGCTATCACTTCCGATAAATGCAGGAAAGCAACCCGTTTTTTATCTTCGGGGACGTAGTAAACTTCGGTTTGGCTACGTCCCCGAATAAGATTCAGGGTGTCCCAAATCGAGATTTACCCTGTCCCTTTTTGAACTTCATCCTGTCCCAAACCACGAAAAAATCCCGTCTTCTCACTTAAGAAGACGGGACAATATCCGTGTTACCACTTCTCTTCATCCTTTCCTCGCGAAAAGGATCTCAGCAAGTGCCGTCGAGCACTCTTCCGCTGTAACGGGCGGACCCATCGCAGCCTTACTGCCCGCTGCAGTTCGGTGCGCTGCTCAGAAGCCATGTTCCCCTGTGTTCCATCTGTTCCTCTCAGCACGGGACTTTTATCTTAATACTTGCGTCCCACGGAACTTCTCTGTATGATTTCCGGCAGAGTACTCTCTTCGTCAATGCTTTTATCGGTATCGATATCTGGTCTCTAAAAAAGGTTAGCACAGGTGTGCGGGATTGTCAAGCTTACTGCCGTTTTTGTTCCCTGTCACAGCCGCATTCTGAAATCTTCGTACCCAAACCGTCTCACGATCCAGCACTCTCCGTTTTCGTCTTCCAGCACGATATCCGGCAGCTGCATTCCGTTAAAGGTATTATTTTTTACCATTGTATAGATAGCCATGTCCTGAAATTCTAGTCTGTCCCCAATCCGCAGTGGTTTAGCGAAGGCAAAATCTCCAATCACATCGCCTGCCAGACAGGTAGGCCCTGCCAGTCGATATACATAAGGTTTCTCCGACCTTTCTGCTGCATCAGCCGGATCTCCTGCTCCTTTCAGCGGCGGACGGTAGGGCATCTCCAGCACATCCGGCATATGACACGCTGCTGATGTATCCAGGATCGCAATCTTCATGCCATTCTCAACAAGCTCAAGCACTTCTGTAAGAAGGATTCCTGCATTCAGCGCCACTGCTTCTCCGGGTTCCAGATAAACTTCAACTCCATATTTTTCCTGTACTCTCCGAATACATTTTTTCAGCAGCTCCCGGTCATAATCCTTCCGGGTAATATGATGTCCGCCCCCGAAATTCAGCCATTTCATTCCTGACAGATATCTTCCGAACTTCGCTTCTACCGCATCAAGCGTCTCTGCAAGAGCGTCGGCATTCTGCTCGCACAGCGTATGAAAATGCAGACCGTCCAGCTCAGCAATTTCTTCCGGGCTCATTTCTTCTGAAAACTTCTCCAGAGTAGTCCCCAGTCTGGAGAAAGGCGCACAGGGGTCATAGATCGCATGTCCCTCTTGGGTGGAGCATTCCGGATTAATGCGCATCCCCATGCTTCGCCCTGCCCTTTTTACCGCTGTCCTGTACTTTCTGAACTGTGAAGGTGAATTAAAGACTATATGGTCGCAATATTTCAGGATTTCTTCCATTTCCTCTTCCCGGTACGCCGGGGAGAAGATATGATTCTCCCTGCCCATCTCCTCGTATCCAAGCCGCGCTTCGTACAGCCCGCTGGCCGTCGCACCGTTCAGATACTCTCCGATCAGAGGATACAGCGAGAACATGGAAAATGCTTTCTGCGCCAGAAGGATCCTGCATCCGGTCTCCTCACAGACCTCTTTTAAGATTTCCAGATTCTCCCGGATCCGTTCCTTCTGCACAACATAACAAGGCGTCCGGAGATTGTCTCTTCTCATCCTTTTCCTCCTCGTCTCCATCCTATTCTGCGGTCTACTCAACCAGCTCCGGGTCCTCGCATACTTTCCACGGCAGCCCCCACTTGTTCAGAGCGTCCATAAACGGATCAGGATCAAACTCTTCTACGTTGAACACACCTGGTTTCTGCCATGTACCGTTCATCACCAGCATCGCACCGATCATCGCAGGTACACCTGTGGTATACGCCACAGCCTGAGAACCCACTTCTTTATAACACTCCTGATGATCGCAGACATTATAAATATAGAGTTTCTTCTCTTTTCCATCCTTCTTCCCGATGAAAATACATCCGATGTTAGTCTTTCCCTTTGTTCTCGGTCCCAGTGAGGCCGGATCCGGGAGCAGCGTCTTCAGGAACTGAAGAGGAATGATCTCCTGATCATTGTACCTAACAGGCTCAATCGATGTCATTCCCACATCCTCAAGGCATTTCAGATGCGTAAGATAGCTCTCGCTGAATGTCATAAAGAAACGGATTCTCTTGATCCCGGGAACATTCTTCGCCAGGGATTCAATTTCCTCGTGGTGAAGAAGATACATGTCCTTCTCCCCGATCTCCGGGAAATTATAAGTCCTCTTGATCTCCATGGGCTTTGTCTCTACCCAGCGTCCGTCTGCCCAGTAGGATCCGTTTGCAGAAACCTCACGGATGTTGATCTCCGGATTGAAATTCGTGGCAAATGGATATCCATTATCTCCTGCATTACAATCGAGGATATCAATATAGTTTATTTCGTCAAAATAATGTTTCAGGGCATATGCGGTAAATACCCCTGTAACTCCCGGGTCAAACCCACTTCCAAGCAACGCTGTAAGTCCTGCCTTCTTAAAGCGGTCATCGTATTCCCATTGCCACTTATACTCAAACTTCGCTGTATCCTCCGGCTCATAATTTGCAGTATCCACATAATGTACCCCTGCTGCCAGACAAGCTTCCATGATCAACAGATCCTGATATGGAAGCGCCAGATTCAGGACTACATCCGGTTTTTCCTTCCGGATCAGTTCCGTCAGGACTGCCGTATCGTCAGCATCCACCTGCGCTGCAATAATCTTCGTTTTCGTCGTATCCTGCAGTTTTTCTTTCAGCTCTTCGCACTTGGAACCGGTCCTGCTGGCGATCACCACCTCTGAAAATGCATCACTGTTCTGACAGCATTTATGTACTGCCACACTACCTACTCCGCCACAGCCAATGATCATTATCTTTCCCATTTTTCTTCTCCTTTTCGTAGTACTTATCTTCTTTTATCTATTATAGTAAATATTTTTCTGTATGGCACACCTTTTTAATATTATATTTTCACCGGACAGACAGAGCGATCAGCATCTCCCGGATAATCTTACATGCTACCGCTGTCGATGCCCCTGTGGGGTCACAGGGTGGACATAGCTCATTGACATCACATCCGATGAGATTGCCCCGCTGGCATACACGAATAACCGCATCCATCAACGTAAGAAAATCCACACCGCCGGGTTCAGGAGTACCGGTCCCCGGAAATACCGAAGGATCCAGAACATCCAGATCCACGGTGAAATACACCGGTGCATTCCCGATTTCCTCCAGCGTCTTCTCCAGGCCGTCCAGTCTGAAAGGATGCAGGTCTGTGTGTCCACTTCTCGCCCACTGGAATTCCTCACGTTCACCAGAACGGATCCCGAACTGGTGGATCCTGCCATCCCCCAGGATCTCCCAGCACCGCCGGATCACACAGGCATGTGAAAGCTCAACCCCCAGATAATCCTGCCTCAGATCTGTATGCGCATCAAAATGTATGATATGCATATCCGGATATTTCTCTGCTGCTGCTCTTACGCTTCCCAGGGTCACCAGATGTTCCCCTCCGATCATAAACGGCAGCTTGCCGTCCTTCAGGATCTGGCCTGCGCATTCTTCAATCTGTCCCAATACAGCTTCCGAACTTCCGATGGCAAGTTCCAGATCCCCGCAGTCGTATACAACATCTTCCGGCAGCTCTCTATCCTGATACGGGCTGTATATCTCAAGACCATAGGAATCATTTCTTACCGACTGTCCGGCAAATCGGGTCCCCGGCCTGAAAGACGTAGTCGAGTCAAACGGCGCACCGAACAGAACAATTCCGGAGTCTTCATACTTTCCGTCACATCCAATAAAATTCACTATATTTTTATACATACTATGCTCCTCTGTCTGATTCCCGCCTGTCCTTCCAGCAAAAAGGCACAGGATCACTCAATATTCTCCACATCTCTCAGCAGCGCCTCTACATAAACCGGAAGCGCGAACACCCCCGCGTGCAGCCTTGGCTCGTAATATTTCGTATGAATCCCCCTGAGCTTCCACGCTACCTTATCTAGATCGTTCAACGGATGATATTTCTTTGATGCAAATCCAAAGAGCCAGTGTCCCGAAGGATATGAAGGAATATGCGCCTGATAGACTCTGCATATCGGGAATGTCTCCAGGATGCGTTTATGCATCCGCTGACACTGAAACGCTTCTTCTGTATAGAATGGGCTTTCATTCTGATTGATCATGATCCCGTCCTCATGAAGAGCATTATAACAATTGCCGTAGAACTCCTTGGTAAAGAGTCCCTCGCCGGCCCCGAATGGATTCGGGGAATCGATAATGATCAGATCATATGCATCTCCTTTGGAACGGATAAATCGCAGACCATCCTCGTGATAAATATTCACCCTGCTGTCTGTCAGACTGTTCGCGATCTCCGGGATATATTTCCTGCACACCTCAACCAGCAGTGGATCCGGCTCCACCACATCTATCTGCTCAATCGTATCGTACTTGATCAGTTCACGTACAACGCCGCCGTCTCCTCCTCCCATCACAAGCACTTCCTTCACATCCGGATGGACTGCCATGGGCACATGAGTGATCATCTCATGGTAAATAAATTCATCTCGTTCTGTCAGCATCAGATCTCCGTCAACCACAAGTATCTTTCCGAAATCCCGGGACTCCAGCACATCGATCCTCTGTACCTCGCTCTGAGAGCTGAACAGCTGTTCTTCGATACGGATGGACAGTTTCACACCATCTGTGTGGATATCCGAAAACCACATCTCCATAATCTTTCACCTCACAATTCTTCTGCCGGTTCTTCCGGCATCCCTCTGCTCTATATGATTACTTCTTCTATAATCCTCACTGTACCGGTACATTTATATCAGTACATTCAGCCGTTCGATCCTCTCATCCTCCGGACCGGTCATAGAGCAGCCTTTCTCCTTTGCATAGACAATATAATTGATGATCTCATCTGTAATTTCCTCGCCCGGAGCCAGAACCGGGATTCCCGGCGGATAGCACATGACAAACTCACTGCACACCCTTCCAGCTGTCTCCTCAAGAGGCAGAGACTCCTTCTCCGCATAGAAGGAATCCTGCGGTGTCATTACTACCTTTGGAGAGATGTACTCCTGGGACAGCATACCTGTCTTATCCTTTTTATATCTCCGCTTCAGATCGGCAAGCGCTGTCACCAGACGCTCCACCTCGCGGATCCGGTCACCTATGGACAGATAGGCAAGGATATTTCCCAGATCTCCGAATTCGATCTGAATGTCATATTCATCCCGCAGAATATCGTAAACCTCGATTCCGGCAAGGCCGATATCAAGGGTATGGATAGAGAGCTTGGTCGGGTCAAAGTCATAGATACTGTCGCCATTGACCATCTCACGTCCGAACGCATAATAATCCCCGATCTTGTTGATCTCCTCACGCGCATACTCCGCCAGCGCCGTCACCGCGCGGAAAGACTCCTCGCCTCGCAGAGCAAGATTTCTCCTGGATATATCCAGACTTGAGAGCAGCAGATATGACCCGCTTGTTGTCTGGGTCAGATTGATAATCTGCCGTATATGGCCGGGATTCACACCCTTTCCCGTGAGCAGGAAGGAACTCTGAGTCAGGCTTCCGCCGGACTTGTGCATACTCACCGATGCAATATCCGCTCCCGCTTCCATAGCAGACACAGGAAGATCTTTTCCGAAATAAAAATGTGTCCCATGGGCCTCGTCCGCCAGCACCAGCATACCCTTCTCATGTGCGGCCTTCACGATTGCTTTCAGATCAGAGCATATTCCATAATATGTAGGATTATTGACCAGAACCGCCACAGCATCCGGATTCTGTTCGATGGCATGTATCACGTCGTCGCGTTTCATTCCCAGGGCAATTCCCAGCTTCTGATCCACATCCGGATTAACATAGATCGGCTTAGCCCCACAGAGCACCAGTGCATTGATCGCACTACGGTGAACATTTCTCGGCATTATGATCTTATCACCCTTTTTGCAGCAGGACAGGATCATGGACTGAACTGCCGAAGTAGTCCCCCCTACCATTAGAAAGGCGTGGTCTGCTCCAAATGCATCCGCCGCCAGCTCTTCCGCTTCCTTGATCACGGACACCGGATGGCAGAGATTGTCAAGAGGCTTCATGGAATTCACGTCTATACTGACGCATCTTTCCCCAAGAAGCTGTACAAGCTCCGGATTCCCCCGTCCGTGCTTGTGCCCGGGCACATCAAAAGGTACGACCCGGTTCCTTCTGAATTTCTCCAGCGCCTCATAGATTGGCGCTCTCATCTGTGATGATTTCTCCATATGCTACCTCCGAATAAATTCCTGCCCGGATCTGTGTTTACTTCTCATAATGTGCAGAAAGCCTTCCAGATGAGTGCTTTCCCGCAAAATAAAAACACAGGTCCGGGAGCATGGCGCCCAGCCTGTGTCTGTGTCATAGGATATCTTAATATCATCGAAAAACATTCTTTCGGTATTTCTCAGATAAAACAGATATTTTGGTATAGAGTCTATATAGCAAATATTTTTACTTTTACTACTCTTATTGACCGTTTCACAAGTTGTGTATGCGTTCATGCACACCGGTTATAAAGTAACCAACTTATAAAATTTGAGCTCCTAACTCAATCAATAATGCAGCTGACAGCCGCGTAAAATATTTGCATGGAGAACTTCCAAATATCTGCTTTCCATACATTGGCTATCGTAACACATAATGTCTGGAAATTCAAGAAAATTATTCTGAACGCAGGGCAAATCCTCCTGCATTCCTCCCACCTGATAAATTGCTCGTGCCTTCAGAGAGTCATCTTTACTGTCGGTCAGAACTTTCTGTTCCATACACTTCTACCCGAGTTTGCCACTTACATGTCGTCATTTCCGCATCATCCTGCATATTAATCCCCCAGGACTCATACGGCCATTTTCCGTGGGAGTCATTCGCAAGCACACCGTCAATCGCGTTTCGGGCAGCAAAAACTGCTTCTCCCCGTGTTTCAACATTTGCCGATGCGTGGGGCCAGCATCCTGTATCGCCATGCTGGTCCATCGGATTCACAGCCAGATTTCTATATCCGGCTATCTTGTACTCATCCGACGGACGTATGGTGAGATAATGTCTCTCTCCTGTGAAAGACTTCGGATTATAACTATACTTTTTCTCCTCAAAAGGAACTTCGAAGACAATCTCATTCCTGGTAAGATATACGAAAGACTCATCTATCGTGTCATCCACACGGATCATATAAAACGCATCCGTATTCCCCACGCTGAAGATGATCTTATCTCCTTCTTCGTACTCTCCCTTCCAGGCAAGAACCACCTGCCCTGCTGCACATCCTTCCGCCTTGATTGCTCCATCACGATCAACGATTTGAATCCTGTTCTCCATCTTCTCTCCTCCAAAGAATCTTTTCTATAATTCTTCCGTAAATCAATTTCAGTCCGCACTTGAGTCCTGTCGCGAAATTACCGTGTCCGGTTACAACAATACCTGCCAGTCAATATCCTCCTACTTCAATAATCAAACTGGCAGTATCATAGAACAGGATCGTCATTCCCGTCAATCTGATCAAAGAAAGAGGATATTTTTTTCAATATTAATAATAGAATCTGCAATATTCAGACCGGTTGACCGCAGCAGCCCTCCGTCACACTCCGGACCTACAATCCGCTGCTGAACTCCTGTATCTTATTTATGACTCTGTCCTTTTCGCCTCCCTCCAGCGGAGTCGGCTGATAATCGTTGCGGCTGGATACAGACGAAAGAGAACATGGGATAATATTTGTCACGTCATCAGCAACCAGCTCTCCGCTCTGTATTGTAAACGTCTGCTGGAAGATCATAGTATCTTTATCAGATGGATTGCTGTTGCCGCCAAAGCAGAAATTCCCCAGACTGTATACGATATTTTTACCGTTATATTTCTCTATACCCTGAAGCACATGAGGATGATGCCCCAGTACAAGATCTGCTCCATGATCAACAGCCGAATGTGCAAGACTTTTCTGAATATCGTCCGGATAATTTTCCTTCTCTGTTCCCCAGTGGAAACTGACGATGATTATCTGAGCCCCCTGTTCTTCCAGGGCATCTATATTTTCAATCATCAGATCCTCACAGCCCATTCCTTCTGCAAGTTCATAGATTCCCGTCAGACCGACCTTAACTCCCTTGATGTCCATCAGAGCCGTCCTGTCGTAGCCGAAGGTAGTGATTCCCGCGTCTTCCATATACTGTATTGTATCTGTATAACTATCCGCTCCATAATCTCTACTGTGGTTATTCGCAAGATTTGCTGCTTCCACACTGCCCTCTGTCAGGACTGCCGTATAGCCCGGTTCGCCTTTAAATGCAAATGTCTTATCCTGCCGTTCAGAAGATTCTGTCAATGTACCTTCCATATTCACAATTGTCAGATCATCTGCACCGAAAATTGATTTCACGCTCTGCAGGAAATAGGCGGCACCGTGCTCATTATAGTATGCGTTGAAACTCCTGCTCTGATCAAAGTTCACATCTGTCCCCAGCGTGCAGTCGCCCACCGCACTCACAGTAATCTGCACAGGCGCTGTATCCTGCTCCTGACCAGCCGCTCCACTCTGAGAGCTGTCATCTTTGCCCTGTCCGCTCTGATCCGGGCTCTGAACATCTGCCTGCTGAGGCTCCGTCCCATCAGTCTCCACTTCCTTCTGAGACACCTGTGCCTTCTCATCAGCATTGTTCCCGCTCTGTGCCGCCCGACCGCCGGAAAAACTCTCTGCCGCTGACAGCATTCCAACGCCCGCCAGGCACCCCACGACCAGTACAGCCGAGAGGATCAGCGCCGCCTTCTCTCTCTTTCGCTGCTTTCTGATGCGCTCCCTTTTCTCGCGGATCCTTTCCTGGCGGCTGTTTTCCATCAGCCTCCCCCGTTCCTTTCGCACCTGTTTTTTCTCTGGTATATCCTCCATCTTTCTCTCTCATTCCCTTTCTCTTCATCCTGGATTCATCATCAGTTTTCACGTGTATCCAACGAACCATATGTTATTTCCAATTCTCTGTACTCCTTAGGCGACATTCCGTATTCTTTTTTAAATGCACGGAAAAAGCTGGAATAGTCTGTAAAGCCAAACATTTCGTAAACTTCGCTGATCTTCTCTCCTGAAAGGATTGCCTCTCGGCAGGCGGCTATCCTCTTCTTAACAATATACTGATGCACGGACATTCCGATATTATCCTTAAATACATGCGCAATGTAAAACTTGCTGACATAAAATTCTCCCGCCAGTTTATCAAGAGACAGGTCATCACTCAGATGTCCTTCTATGTAATCCGTCAGTTCCTGGTAAAGATTCTGGCTTTCTTTCCGTGTCTTCGGATGTCTCTGCTCATACACAATACGGTTTATATGCAGGATAAGGTCACTGACACATATAGCGACTTCCGCTTCCTTGCCGAATCTGTTGCCATGTGTCTCTTCAATCAATCGGAACACCTTCGACTGGATCGTATTAAATATAATACGATCCATATGAAAAATATAATCTCTGTTGATCTGGACATGCTGCATCACATATCCGTACGACTGCGATATCTGCAGCAGCTGATCGCAATATTCCCGGCTGATCCAGAATACAAACCGCCGGTATGGCGTCTCACGATCCTTTATGACTGCATGATGGGATATTCCGGGCGGAACAAGAACAACATCCCCGTATTTGAGGGGGTAAAGATGCCCATCTATTTCCATCAGCACATCGCCTTCCAAGAAAAAGTAGAACTCATAATAAGTATGTACATGACTGTCTACTTTGGACAGATAATGATCCTTGTAATAGTATATTTCAAAATCTTTCGAAAGCATATACTGTCTTGTACTGAATTTTGTCTGAAGATTCCTTCTCATTCCGCCTTTCTCCTTCAGTTTCCGCCCTCTCTATCTGACCCGTTCAAAGCATATATTTACCCGGAAAAGGTCCCCATCCAGGTACAGTTCGAACTGTCCCCCCTGCATCTCAGTCAGGCTCTTTGCGATGGACAGCCCCAATCCGCTTCCTTCTGTACTTCTTGAAATATCTCCGCGTATAAAACGTTCTGTCAGCTCATCCGCAGAAATATTCAGCTGCTGTTCTGATACATTTTTCAGAGAGAAGTTGACATAATTTCCGCTTACTGTCAGGTCCGCATACACCCTTGTACCAGGCATCGCATATTTCGCCGCATTTCCAAAAATATTTTCAAGTACACGCCACATCCTGCGCCCGTCTACATGGACCACGGCAGGCTCCTCCGGAAGATTTACCACCATCGTAAGATCACGCGCCTCAAACTTCTCAGCAAACTCTCCCTCAGTCTGCTGCACCAGTTCCGTAAGGTTCATGTCCATACATTCCAGCGTAATATTTCCGCTGCTTACTTTGGAAGCTTCAACCACATCCTCTGTAAGGGTCTTCAGCCTCTGTGCCTTTGACTCCAGGATATCCAGATATCCCTGTATCTTCGGATCGTCGATTCCGGATCTCTTCAAAATATCTACATAATTGATGATAGAAGTCAGCGGCGTCTTAATATCATGAGAGACATTGGTAATAAGATCTGTTTTTAATCTCTCATTCTTCATACCCTCTTCAACCGCCCTGTTAAGCCCTTCGCCAATATCGTTCACTTTCTCGGCAAGGTTTCGGTTCGATCCGCGCAGTCCTTTCAGAGGAATCTGATAGGACATATTGCCAGAGGCAATCTCTTCGATCCCTTTCTTCAGCCGGTTTTTCGCTATAGCGCTGCTTATTACGACATAGATCACGACAATGTCCATAACAAGCATCAGAAAAACGACAAACAAATTTGCAGAAATTACTGCCAGCCATTCTATGATCATGAAACACCCTGTCAACAATACTGCTTTCGATGTAACTGACCGCTCGCTGATAATTTCTCCGCAAAACATAATCACCATCCGCAGAACACTGTTCTGCCAGAGTGTTTTCGCCTTGATCCTTTTAACCAGGCTGAGATATCCGGCAAAAAAACATCCGAAGGCAAAAACCATCCATGCAAAAACCGCCAACAGCTCCAGCATGCTGAATGCTCTTGTAAAGGCAGTGATCATATAAGGCAAACGGGCATATTCGACTGTGCCGCCATAGTATGACATGCTTTCGGCATATACATCATTGCTCCAGCCATCAAAGTTAAACGTGCCCATAGATGTAAATCCAATCGTTCCGACACAGAAAATCACAATAATCACTGCTGCTGCGATCTCTGTTTTCCAGCGATCAAAAGAACCCAGATACAGTTCGCTGTCCCCAGCCTTCCTGCCAGCTGCCACCGTAAGGTACACAGTTGCGATCAGGAAAAGGATTCCGACAGCGCCCGCAAGGATCAGTGAATTTCTGAGAATTGGCACATTTTCTTTGTAAATTGCCTGTCCTTCATAGAACTGATCCTGGATAGGATAGCTGGTATCCACTGCAATTGCCAGAATTCTGTTAAACGTTCGCTCATTAACATAGGATCGGATCAGATCCCACTCGCTCGAAGCTGAGATATTCATATTAGTATCAAAGTCCTTCAGCTGCGGGTACACGATCATATATTTTACAGAATCATGCTGAGTCATTTCCTTGATATTCTGCCAGACGTCATCATATTTCTCATAGCTGCTCTTATTTGTAACAACCCGCTTTGTATCCTGATTTACATACAAGTAAGTCAGATTCGTGTTGCCCTCCTCCAGATAATCCCACCCATCCTGATAGGTATTCATATCGTTATACAGACCGCTCAACACAGATGCAATATCGTCATATATAATAGACAGTTTTCCGTTCAGCTGCGGATTTTCATTTATTGCCTGAAGAAGATTCTCTGCGCCGTCCGGTGCATACTTCTCTCTCAGAGAAGAACCGAAATTCCAACAGTCTGTATACTCCACCTTTCCCTCTGTATCTGTTATCCAGAAATCATAAGAGCCGGATGAGGTCATATTTCCTTTTTCCAGTTCGTCCAAATAATCTGTCTGCCGCTGTTCAGAATCCTCGTCAAACTGCATGCTGAGTTCTCCATTTTCAAACAGGAGCAGAAAATCATTCAGATAATAATAGTAATATGTGCCATCCGGCTTCTCACAGACTACAACCCCATTGTCATCATATATATCACCCTCATTTGTCTGGAAGTCCTCACTCCAGTTCTCAAGTTCCTCCAGCGTATATGCGACGCCAGACGTATTCGAACCGGTAATCGTCCCATTTCCGGAATATTCCATAATGTCCACAAGCTTATTCGGATTATAGGCGCCATCCGTCTCAAACAAATTTTCCAGACGGATCCGGTTCATGATCTCTGCCACCAGATTTTCGACAACACCGTTAAAATCCTGTGATTCTTCATACGTCTGCTTTGTCATCTTCCAGATTTCAGACGGATTTGCCGTACCGGCAAGCGACATTGAAGACGCAAGTCCTGTCACACACGCAGCACCGCTTAGAATAGCCAGAATAACCAGTATTACCTTGGCCACAGTTTTCCTGTACCACTGTTTCATAATAATCCCTTTCTCTTCCGATACTTTCGCCGCGGTCTCGAAGTGCTACAGTTTCTCAATCTTATATCCCACTCCCCAGACTACCTTCAGATACCGCGGATCTTTCGGATTGATCTCAATTTTTTCCCGGATATGACGGATATGTACAGCAACCGTATTATCCGCTCCGATTGCCTCCTCATTCCAGATTGATTCATAAATCTGATTTATAGAAAATACTCTCCCCTGATTTTTCATGAGAAGAAGAAGGATATTATATTCAATCGGAGTAAGCTTCACCGGCTCACCATCCACAGTCACTTCCTTCAAATCATCATTGATCTTCAGGCCTCCGACTTCATATACCTTATCCTGATGCCCACCGGCAGAACCGCCAAGCTGGTTGTATCTGCGCAGCTGGGACTTCACCCGCGCCACCAGTTCCAGAGGATTAAACGGCTTTGTCACATAATCGTCCGCCCCCACATTCAGTCCCAGGATCTTGTCTGCATCCTCAGACTTTGCGGACAGGATAATAATCGGAATACTGTTATTCTCCCGGATCTTCAGCGTGGCACGTATCCCGTCCAGCCGGGGCATCATCACATCAAGAATCAGGAGATTGACATCCTCTTTTTCAATGATCTTCAGCGCCTCCATACCGTCATAGGCTTTCAGCACATTGTATCCTTCCTGGACCAGATATATCTCTATTGCTTCTACAATTTCCTTATCATCATCACATACTAATATATTGTACATCTCTTATCACCTCACTCTCAGTATACATGATATATATAAATTTTTAAAAGGAGAAAGAGAAAATCTTATGATTTTATTAATCTCAGCCGAAACCATACTGTACGCTGCGGCTTCCGGGACATATCTTTTCTCTTCAACAGTCTCAGGACGTCTTCCGTGTCCTCAGACATGCCCTTACTCCCGCAAGGAACAACAGCCCCGCCAGCGCCCCGGCGCTGTCCAGGAGGACATCCGAGATCTGGCCGCTGCGCCCGGCAACAAAGAGTTGATGGATCTCGTCCGTGGCGGCATACGCTGCCGTAACGGCCAGCGGGAACACGATCCCTGCCCCTAGCGTCGTCTCCTTCCTGATCAACACGCCGGCGGCCAGCAGTGCAAGTAACGCATATTCGGCAGCATGAGCAGTCTTCCTTACAGGATGGTCAATCCTTTGCGCGAATTCCAGCTGCTCCTGCTCACTCCATTGTTCAAACCCTGGCACGAACATCTCCCCTACCAGCATACCGGCATGTGTACTGTCCTCAGCAGACAGTTCACCGGATCTGGAAGAAAACAGGAAGATCATAACCATCCAGAGCACCATAAGTACCAGAAATATTTTTCTATGTAGCTCCATAACTATTCAGCCTTTCCATCCTTTCTGCAGATTCGGGTAATGCCGCGGCCATCCAGCCTGCACACTCCCGCAATTCGGCTCTACTATTCTATCACGTCATTTATAAGGATGAAAGTTTTCTTCGAAAAGTATTCAAAGAAAAGAAGTACCGCACAAAGAGTCTCTCCTCTCCGCCGCGGCACTCCCAGACACCGTCTGCTTTTCTAAATATAATATGCATCGACTTAAGCTCTGACATTATTCTCCATTCTGTCATAATACTGGAGCAGGCGGTTTCTCTCTTCCTTCGCGCCGCTTCTTCCCGTATCAAGCTTTCTGCTGCCGACAATCAGCTCGTCTATACCAACCTGAAAGAGCTGGCTTAACGCATATAGATTATCAACATTCGGAACATTAACGCCATTCAGCCAGCGATACACCGTCTGTACACAATTCAGATCCAGATAGCGTCTGACATCCGCTGCTGTCATCTGATGAAGATCCATAAAAAACTGAATCCTTTCTCCTGTCCTTTTCATATCAATAGCAGGAAACGCTGCCATAATACCACCTCCTTGGAACCGAATATTTTCACCTTTTAATTACCGTTATTATATCTTATATTACACACTTTGTCATTGAATTTGAAATTCAATTTTAATTATATTATCTGAATATTCTGTATTTTATTTGTTTTTTATTTTTTTATCAGATTTTATATTGACATTTCATATTTTAAGAGTTATTATATATACAACAAAAGAAAAGGAGGACGGACCACCAAAAACATAATTTAAAACCCGGAAATATTAAAGAAAAGAGGTATAGTCCAATGGGAAGGTAAATTATTAAATTCAAAAAACACTATTTGAAAAAATAGTTTCAGATAGATATCAAGTAAATAAGGAGGTCAGGCCAATGGATGTAATAAGCTGAAAATCCACTGTACGAAATGAAATCGATACAGTGGATTTTTTATGTGCTGATATTTTCTCTGTCTTAATTTCCCCATGACTCTGGGACAGTTCACTATCTTTTTCAGCATCCTGCTGATCCTGATCCAGCTGATCATCCTGCGCAGGAATTTCAAAGCCGAACATCTGCTGCAGATTCCCATCTCCATCCTGTTCGGATATTTTATCGATCTGACAATGGTCATGCTGGGATTCGTAAATCCTGAAGCCTATATTTTTAAGATCATCTATCTGCTCATCGGATGTGTGATCCTGGGATTCGGCGTCTATATCGAGGTGCTGGCAAATGTAGCCATGCTTCCGGGAGAGTCCTTTGTCCGGGCGGTATCTTCAACATGGCACACTGAGTTCGGCTCTACTAAAGTAGCTTTCGACGTCTCTCTGACAGTCATCGCAGGACTGCTTTCCCTGATCTTTGCCCATCGGCTGGACGGAGTTCGGGAAGGTACTATCATAGCCGCTCTCCTCGTAGGAATTATCGCCAGACTTTTCGGACGTGCTCTGGCCTTTGCCGAGCCGCTCCTCTTTCCACAATCTGCTGCAAAAAAATTAGATGAAGGAACCGGTTCTGATGCGGTTGCTTCAGACAACTCCATTGTGATCGTGATCGGACGCCAGTACGGAAGCGGCCAAACTGCCTGAAGGTCTATCTTCACGCGCCGGAGGCTTACCGCATCAGACGGATCATGGAACGGGAAAATCTTTCCGAAACCGATGCTCTGCAGAAGATCCGCCGCATGGACCGCCGTCGTTCCGACAACTATCACTATTATACTCGGCGGATCTGGGGACATTCCGAGAACTACGACCTGACACTGGATACCAGCATCGGTGAAGAGGCAGTACAGAAGATCATCAGGGATATGCTGGCTGTTTAGTGCAATAGCAGTTATGACTGCACATCCGGGAATGGAGCGGATTTAATAAGTCATATTCTAAGAACGGGAGACGGGTGTGCTCACTCGTTTCAGTACGTCCGCCATCAAGGCGCTGTGTTGTCCAAATCGGAAATGCTATTGCCCAAACATAAGTTGGCGCGGCTTGAAGGACTTACCATTTGTAAGACCATCAGGCCGCGCCTTTGTTTTCCGGACTGTTTGTCCACTGACTTCCGTCTTGAACAGCCCAGAAAACAGAGCTGATCTAGAAAACCTTTCTGGGGGATGGAGATGGCGTTGAGCTTTGCCGGATTGATCTTGCCTTCTTCATTCAGGATTGCTTCATCAATGCTTACATTAACGATCTCTGCAACAATCCTGAGGGTGGCATTGTACTGGTTGATCTCCTCCACTCTGCACTCCAGAGTGATCGGCAGTTCCTGGATTACCGGAGCGTCCACGAATTCACTTTTCACAGTATGGAATCCGGACTTTTCTATTTTATCCGGGACATCATGGCCGGATACGATCCCTACATAATCTGCCGCTACAAGATTTTTCTCATCGGCAATACCGACAGTAAAGGCATTTCTCAGCTTGATATTATCAGACGTCTTATGTCTTACACCGATATTTATAAAAAGTTAAGAAATCTTTAGAGAAAGCCGTAAGATATGTATGGTAATATGTGTTCATGAGATAATTTCGATTAGTGGAAAGGAGGGAAAAGGCAGATTGAAATTGTTTCGTAGCTAGAGTTAAA
>DXCZ01000089.1 GCA_019115765.1 Candidatus Mediterraneibacter stercoripullorum
CAGCTGCCGGGATCCTGTAATCAGTTGCGCCAAACGTGCCGTATTCCTGTTTGATATGCTCCATTGAAAATGCCTTGTCCGTATCATAGACACAGGAAGCCATGGGACGCGGCAATATCTCCAGGAGATGGGAATAGTCCTCTCGTTCTTTGATCCTTTTTCCGAAATAGAGCTGTCCCATCTGGCCGTTTGGCAGTACGGTCATGATATAGCTGATCTCTTTGTTGCAGAGATGAAATGTGTTTTTCTGTTTGTTAATGATAATGCACATAACAAAAGTGCCTCCTGTCTCTGTTCTCTATTTTCATTCATTTTGAAACAAATATTTGATAATCCGGACCTTGTCTGGCGCATCAGACTGTAAAGATGCTCCCGGAGAACAGGGACCTTATGATGAACAGCATCCTTTATGAATACCTGTATCTTCTGGCAAGTAAATTTCCCCGGAAATACATTCCTCCCAGGGAGAAAAAAATCACCTATGTGGAAGAGGCTCTCCGTTATATTGAAAACAATTACTCCCAGCCGGTCAATATCCAGGTGATCGCTGACTATCTGAATATCGAGCGTACATACCTGTACCGCCTGTTCAAAGGCATCACAGGAAGCTCGCCTCAGGAATACCTGCTGGACTACCGGATCCGGCGCGCCTGCACACTGCTAAAAGAGACTGGTCTTCCGGTCAATGATATTGCCCGTTCCGTCGGCTATGATGACGCGCTCTATTTCTCCCGCCTGTTCAAACAGCGCAAAGGGCGCACGCCCACACAATACCGGCGCGAAAAGCATGAAAAATCGTGAAAAAGTGCAAACGAGGTCAGACCCCTTTGAGGAAAATTGTCAGAATTTTCTCCTTGAAGGGGTCTGACCCCCTTCACAGTTTCTTCACAATTAAAGTGTCGTCTCCAGCATAATCTCTTGGATTCTGCTGTCTATATGCTGTTTCAGCCCGGCATGCCTGGGTTCGCAGAGTTCCGGATCTTCAGCCAGAAGCTGTTTCGCGTCATCAGCCGCATTCTTGAGGATCTTTGCATCCTGGAATACATCAGCGATCTTGAAATCCAGTATCCCGCTCTGACGGATTCCAAACAGGTCTCCCGGTCCCCGGAGCCGCAGGTCTTCTCCCGCGATAAAGAACCCGTCATTAGAATGGTTCAGGATATCCAGCCTTTCCCTGGTCTCGTCAGACTTTGACGCGGACATAAAGATACAGTAGGACTGGTGCTTCCCTCTTCCCACACGGCCGCGGAGCTGATGGAGCTGCGCCAGCCCGAAACGCTCTGCGTTCTCGATCATGATGACGGTCGCATTGGGCACGTCGATCCCTACTTCCACGACCGTGGTGGACACAAGGATCTGGATCTCATTTTTCCCAAAGGCTTCCATGACCGCATCCTTTTCCTGCTGTTTCATTTTTCCGTGAAGGCAGCCGACCCGGATATTGTCTCCCATCTCTTCTGCAAGCATCTGGGAGTAGTCCATGACATTCTCTGCCTCAAGGCTCTCGCTCTCTTCCACCATAGGACAGATCACATAGCACTGCCTGCCCTGTGCCACCTGCCTTCTCATGAATGAATACGCCTTCTCCCGGTATCCTGTATCCACCACACAGTTTTTAATGGGCAGGCGGTCTTTGGGCATCTCGTCAATGACAGAAATATCCAGGTCTCCGTAAAGGATGATCGCCAGGGTTCGTGGGATGGGCGTTGCACTCATGACAAGAATGTGCGGCATGGAGCCTTTCCCTGCAAGCGCTTCCCTCTGACGCACGCCGAAGCGGTGCTGCTCGTCTGTCACCACGAGCGCCAGGTTACGGTAGACTGCCTTTTCCTGTATCAGCGCGTGGGTTCCGATAATGACAGCGGAATCTCCGCTCTGAGTCCTCTCATAAGCCGCGCGCTTCTGTGCCGCTGTCATAGATCCGGTGAGCAGTTCCGCCTGAAGGGGTATGCCATACTTTTCCAGCATTCCTGATATATTTTCATAATGCTGGCGTGCCAGCACTTCCGTGGGCGCCATAAGCGCTCCCTGGTACCCGTTGAGTCCTGCCAGCAGAAGCGCTAAAAACGCCACGATCGTCTTCCCTGATCCCACGTCTCCCTGGACGAGCCGGGACATCACATGCGGCCCCTGCATGTCTGCCTTTATCTCTTTCCACACCTTCATCTGCGCCCCTGTCAGCTGGTACGGAAGCGCCTCAAGAAACTGCCCGATCTTCTCCTGATCTGGAAAACGGAACTTATTTTCCACACGGTTCCCGGACTCCTTCATCCGCCGAAGAGAAAGGATAAACACAAGAAACTCTTCGAACACGAAGCGTTCTCTTGCCGCGGCAAAGCTGTCTTTATCTTCCGGGAAATGCATATTTCTGACCGCTTCTTCGTAAGGCAGAAAACGATATTTCCTGCTCAGCTCTCCGGGCAGGATATCCATTTTGTCATCCGCGCAGTCAAGCGCCTGGCGCACTGCCTTTATGACAGCATTGTTGGTCAGTCCTGCAGTAAGATGATAGACCGGCTGCACGGTGTGGCGCTTCTCTTCGTATTTTGACGCCGGATAATAGATCTCCGGATGCTCCATCACAAGGCCGTCCCTTCTCCTGACCACCCGTCCGCGCAGAATGAGAACTCCGCCTTTTGACAGCGTATTTCTGAGAAACGGCATTCGGAACCAGATGACCTTCAGCGTGCCGGTCAGATCCTTCAGATAGAGCGTCGTGATCTGCAGCCGCTGGCTGCCCGACACCTGTATCCTCCCGAATACCGAACCGGACACGGTACACACTTTTCCTTCTTCAATGCTTCCGATGGGGATCGGATCGTCAAAAATCTCGAATCCTCTCGGATAATAGCGGATCAGATCTCCGATTGTCCTGATGCCAAGGTGATGGAACATTTTTTCTGTCTTTTCGCCTACTCCCTTGAGCGAACCAATACTCTGTCTTTCTCTCATAATCTTTGTCTTGACTCCTCTTTTATTCGGTTCTGTGATTCTTGATCATACAGGTAAGGGCGTTCTTCCTGTCGAAAGAACGCCCTGTCTTCGTGCAAATAAATTTCTGCACCATTAACCGGCTTATATATTTACTCTACGGAAAGCACATAGTAATAGATCGGCTGTCCGCCCATGTGTATGTCTACATCTACATCCGGATAGAGAGCTTCCACATCTCCGGCGAATTTTTCTGCATCTTCAGCAAGAACATCCTGCCCGTAATAAAGACTGATCAATTCAGAGTCATCGTCCACGAGCTTGGCAAGCATCTCCTTTGCCGTTTCTTCTACAGACTGACCGACAGAGAGAATGCCGTCATCGCCGATCCCCATGATATCGCCTTCATGGATCTCCTTATCGTCAATATGTGTATCTCTGACCGCGTAGGTCACCTGCCCGGTCTTTACATTTTTTACAGCTTCCAGCATTGCATCCATATTTGTGTCCACGTCTGCTTCCGGCATGAAACTGATGACCGCGGTAATCCCCTGGGGAACTGTCTTCGTCGGAATCACAATGATGTCTTTGTCTTTAGTAAGCGACTGGGCCTGGTTCGCCGCCAGGATAATGTTCTTATTGTTCGGAAGAATAAAGATATGATCCGCGTTTACCTCATCAATAGCTGTCAGCATGTCGTCCGTACTCGGATTCATCGTCTGCCCGCCTTCAATGATATAATCCACACCCAGTTCGCGGAAGATCTCATTCATTCCTTCCCCGATCGAAACTGCGATAAAGCCCACCGGTTTTCTCGGCTCTTTTTTCTTCTTTTGAGCAGTCTCCTCCGCCTGCTGAGCAGCCACTTTCTCAGCATCCCGGATCAGCTTTTCCTGATGTTCTTCCCGCATATTATCGATCTTCATTCGGGAAAGCTGCCCGTATGTGAGCGCTTTTTGGATCGCAAGTCCCGGATCATTTGTGTGGACATGGATCTTTACGATATCATCATCCGCAACGCATACAATAGAATCCCCGATAGACTCGAGATAAGCTTTGAATTCTACTTCATCTTTTGCCGTGAATTCCTTTTCTGTCATAATAATAAATTCTGTACAGTATCCGAATTTAATATCTGCCTCAGCCTGCTGTCCCGGCTTGACCATCTTTGTTCCGGATCCTGCCTCGATCGCCGCATAATCGATCTCTTTGCCGAGGAAGGCGTCATAAGCACCCCGGAGCACTTCAATCAATCCCTGTCCGCCCGAATCGACTACCCCTGCTTCCTTCAGAACAGGCAGCATCTCCGGAGTCTGTGCCAGCACTTCCTCCGCATGACGTATCACTTCCGGAAGGAAAATTTCCAGATCTTCTGTTGTCTCTGCAAGTTCAGCCGCCTTCTGGGCAGCCCCCTTTGCCACAGTAAGGATCGTACCCTCCTTAGGTTTCATGACTGCTTTGTATGCGGTAGCAGTCGCACGGTCACATGCTTTCGCAAGGATTGCAGTGTCGATTTCATCATGTTCCCTGATTTCTTTTGTAAATCCACGGAGAAGCTGGGAAAGGATAACACCGGAATTTCCTCTTGCCCCCCTCAGCGAACCCGAGGAGATTGCCTTTGCTATGGACATCATATCCGGTTTTTCCAGTGCCTGCACCTCTTTTGCAGCCGACATGATCGTCAATGTCATATTCGTACCCGTATCCCCGTCCGGTACAGGGAAAACGTTCAATTCATTGATGAATTCTTTTTTCGCATCCAGATTTGCAGCTCCGGCAAGGAACATCTTCTGGAGCATCTCCGTATTTATCGTTTTAACAGCCACGCCAATATCCTCCTTAATCTATCACTCTCACACCTTCTACGAAGATGTTGATCTTTTCTACCGTCATGCCGGTGAATTCTTCAACCTTATATTTTACATTACTCATAAGATTGTCAGAAACAGAAAGGATATTCACGCCATAAGCGACAATGACATGAAAATTCAGAGTAAGGGCGTTCTCGTCGGAGATCTCCACCTTGATCCCATGGGTAAGGCTCTCTCTCTTTAAAAGCCGCACCAGTCCGTCTTTCATGTTCACGGCTGCCATCCCGACGATGCCGAAACACTCAACTGCAACGGATCCGGCATATTTGGCGATCACCTCAGGATTGACCGTAATAATCCCAAGATCTGTGCTCATACTTCCCTTCATCATGTATACCTCCATTTTTTAAAGGATTTTTCCATAAATAACATGATTATTATACTATTCATTCCTTAATTTTACAATATACATTCGTTTTTTTTAAAAAATACTTGCATTAAGATTTTCTTTCTGCTAGAATAACTGTGTTGTGAGTCTATATGACCAGTTCAGATTGTTAGGAGGTGCAGTCATGGCTAAATGTGCTATTTGTGAAAAGGGTGCTCATTTTGGAAACAATGTAAGCCACTCTCATAGAAAGACACCGAAAATGTGGAAATCAAATGTGAAGTCCGTCAGAGTGAAAACAGAAGGCGGTTCCAAGAAAATGTATGTATGTACATCCTGTCTGAAGTCCGGACGCGTTGAGCGTGCATAATTTCAGACTACTCTTACAGAGCACACAGAAACGGTTTAAAAATGACACGGAATCGGGAACGGGAAGCAAAACGCTTCCCGTTCTTTTCGTCTGCCCTTATACTATCTGATAAGATAATAATCTGCCGAAAACGGCGCCATTTCCAGTTCAAATGCACCGGCTGCAGATGACAGACTTTCCTTCCTTTTTATTTCTCCGCTAATGCTTGCCCCGCTTGAAAAGATTTCTTCTAATTTCTTTCCTCCGGGAATCTTCAGGCAGAGTCCTGTCTGGCTGATCCCGGAAAAGTTAAAGACTGCGGCGATCCGTTCTTTATGCGCGCGTCTCTCAAAAGCATAAATGCACTGGTCTGGGGTGCCGCACTCAAGCCATTGAAAACCATCCTCATCATAGTCATTTTCCCAGAAGGCGGGATGCTCCAGATAGAACCGATTCAGCGCTTTCATGAAACAGTGAAATTCCCGGTGAGCCGGATATTCCAGAAGCTCCCAGTCCTGCTCTCTTTTCTCGTCCCATTCCCTGAAATGTCCGATCTCATTTCCCATGAAATTCAGTTTCTTGCCCGGGTGGGCATACATATACATATAGAACGCCCTTGCCTGAGGGAATTTCAGCTCATAATCCCCGAACATCTTCTGAAGGATCGCCGCCTTCCCGTGGACGACCTCATCATGTGAGAGCGGCAGAAGATAACGCTCGTCAGAATAATACGCCATGGAGAACGTGAGCTTATTATAATCCCATCCCCGGTACAGAGGATCCGTACGGAAGTAGTCCAAAGTATCATTCATCCACCCCATGTCCCACTTATAGTCAAACCCAAGCCCGCCTTTCTCCGGATCAGCAGTCACTCCAGGAAAACACGTGGAATCCTCCGCCGCCAGGATAACCGATGGATGGCGCTCTTTTAACCCACGGTTCATGTTCTTTAAGAACTCTGCTGCATTGGAGTTAACGCCGCGGGCCGGATCTCCCTGCCAGTAGATTGCCCGGCTGACCGCGTCCATCCGAAGCCCGTCCATATGATATTCTGATATCCAGAAGTCTGCCGCGGACTGGAGAAAGCTGCGCACTTCTCCGCGGGAATGCATGAAGTTGCAGCTTCCCCATTCGCTCTGCCCTACAGCTGCGTGAGGATACTCATACAACGACGTGCCGTCATAATTTGCCAGGGCATATCCGTCTACCGCAAAATGTACAGGTACAAAGTCCAGAATGATCCCGATATCGTTCTGATGGCAGGCATCCACAAATGCTTTAAGCTGCTCTGCTGTTCCATACCTGGAAGTGGGACTGAAAAACCCGGTACCCTGATACCCCCACGATTCATCGCTGGGATACTCGCAGAGCGGCATGACCTCCACATAATTGTATCCATTCTCCTTCAAATATGGGATCAGAATCTCCGCCATCTCTTCGTAATCATACCAGGCATCCGGTTCATCGGACGGCTTTCGGAAGGATCCGAAATGGATCTCATAAATATTCAGAGGCTCAGTCCGTCGGTCCGTACGTTTCTTCAGCCATGCGCTGTCATGGAACTTATAGTTCCTCAGATCCCGGATGACAGAAGCTGTCCCCGGGCGCAGCTCCATGCCATAACCATAGGGATCGCAGTGATCAATATACTGCCCCTCCCTGTCATAGATCCGGTATTTATACATCATCCCCGGTCCCGCGTTATTTGATGAAACTTCCCAGAAATTTCCGTCATGCACCTTTCCCATCGGGATTTCCTCCCAGCTGCTGAACTCTCCGATCAGAGAGACTCGTGAAGCGGACGGAGCAAACGTGCGGAAAACGGTCCCTCCCCTGACTGCATGCGCGCCCAGGTATTGATAAGCGTCAAAACATTTCCCTGTATAAAACTCATAAAAATCCATATCTTCCCTCCACTTAATCGACAAGAGTTGCTTTTTATCGTATAATTATCTTATCGGATCAGACGGAAGGATGTCCACCGACGATCTCTTTATATCGTTGGAAAACCGACGCTTTATATCATATTGTCGGTTAATCACATCTGTGACGTTCCGGCTGCGCCGCCAGCCTCAGATCAAATTGTTTGCAAAAGGATGTGGGAATGAAATATGGATCTTCGAATTGAAAAAACGAAAAAGGCGATACGCAGCGCCTTCATTGAACTAAGGGCAAAAAAGTCATTAGAAAAGATTACGGTAAAAGAGCTCTGCTCTCTTGCCTATATCAACAAATCCACATTCTATGCCCACTACGAGGATATCTACGCCCTGTCTGACGCGATGGAACAGGAGACAGTCGCTTCAATCATCAGCGGCATAGACCATCTGAAAGATTATACATTTGAGAGTTCTGATGTCTTCAGCCGCGAGCTCTGTCTGGCATTCATGTCACAGATTTCCCTGATCAAGATCCTGTTTTCCGGCAAGGAGCAGAATCATCTGGGAAACCGTCTCGACCGTGAACTCAAGAAAGTAATCTTCCGCAAATACCCGGAATACGAACATGATCCGGAGAAGAATATCCTGTTCTCCTACTGCATCCAGGGCGCGTACCATGCTTATCTGAATAATCCGGAGGCAGACACCCAGACTCTGGTCTCTACTATCGAAAAGATCACAAAGTGCCTCCGGCCTATGGTAAACACGGGCGAAAAAGCCGGCAGCACTTCGTGATTCATCCCCGCCTCTAAGCCGGTCTTGTTTAGAACTCTCTTCTCGGTTTATACGCGGGGATGCTGTCGCTTCCCTCTTCATTCACGTCATTCCCCATGTAAATCCATCCTCCGTCTCTTTCTTTCATGGTTACTGTATGCTTAAAAGTACAGTCGTCCCCTTCAATGACCATGATGCCCTCCACATATAAGGTCCATGTACCGTCTGCGTTCTCCACGCATTTTACAACTTCCGGGAAGGGCAGAAACTGGGACACCCGGTTTCTCGGTCCCACAGGTTCCCAAGGATACAGCCCGGTTTCCGCGTCATAGCGGGCATATACCTCGAGATCCCCTGTTGAAATGTCAAAGAAGGCACAGATCACATCTTCAAACTGCTCTTTCGGAATGCCATTCTGCACGTTCTCTTCATTGAGTTTCTCCCCGTATTTGATCTCATATAAAAATTCATACAGATCATTAAATTCAATCTGGTCCATACTGTCCGCATCCCAGTCCGTGAGGAACAGATTATTGCCAAAGCAGCCCACCGGCAGGATATATTGATTGCCCAGTTCCCTGCATTTTTCATCCAGAGGCAGTACCCGGAAGAAGCTGTGCATATCCATCTCCTGATTCTTGGACAGAGCCTTTTCCCAGATCAGCCATCCCTTCTCTGTATATTCCCAGTCGTAGACTCTGAATTTCTCCATCTGGCGGATCTGCATTTCCAGATCATCATTGTAGGAAGCATTCGCATATGTCACAGTCAGTTCCTGATCTTTAGCGGACAGTTTAAAATATCTGAAATATCCGCTCGCGGTGATTTCATGGAATTCTGTTTCCGTTTTTCCCCCTTCTGCCGCATTGTTCAAAGCCTGATCCACCGTTTCATAATTCAGCATATTATAGTCATAGCTGCCACAGGTCACTGCCAATCCGCGGGATGCCGCTGTCTGAACCATCTCATGGACCACGTCTTCTTGCAGCACGATGTTCGATGATTCCCCTTTATCTGCACCAATATAAATATCTTTGCACAGACTGCCAAGGTCTGACATCCGCTCATTGATCTTCTGTTTTTCCTCTTCCTCCAAATCGATATAATCTGTCTGATAAATATCATCATCCTCCTGCGTCTGAGACTGTGAATCATCTTCCAAGCCTTCAGACTGCCCTCCCGCTCCGCTGGTGTCCCGCTCTTTTTCCCCGACCGCGCAGCCTGCCAGGATAATCAGATATGATAAAATTAATACGGTTTTCATTATCCTTTTCTTCATGATTTACTGCTCCTGACTCGTCTGTTTCTCTTACATATGTAGTATCAAATATTATGAACATAATTTGTTACCTTGTCAATATTATTATTGACCTTTTATATTTCCTCTTTTATAATTACTACACAGGTAAGATTAAGGAGATATATAACATGGAAAAATTACCACAGATATCTGAAGCAGAATACGAGATCATGAAGATCATATGGGCAGATTCTCCGATCAGCACCAACGAGGTATGCGAAAAAGCGCCGAAATCCCATAACTGGAGCAATAAGACAATCCATACACTGTTGTCCCGGCTGGTTGCAAAACACGTCATTTCTTATGAGCAGAAAGGACGCATGTATTATTACTATCCGATCATTTCACAGAAAAAATACCTGTCCCAGGAGAATCACCAGTTTTTAAACCGATTCTATGACGGGGAAGCCGCGACATTATTATCTTCCCTGCTGTCCGGTTCTGAGATATCTGACGCAGATCTGGAGAAGATGTACCATATGATCGACTCAAAATTAAACGGAGGTGAGAAGGGTTGACTTTTTCTATCCGTTTTTTGTTGTGTAATGTTGTGATAGCCGCACTGCTGGGCATTATATTACTATTTAAACGCATTTCAAGGAAACATGTCACTGTCAGCAGCCAATATCATATATGGTATATTTTCATGCTGGCGCTGCTGCTTCCTTTTATTCCTCATAATCATTTTCGCCCAGACCGGCTCCTGATGAGAATACAGAGGTTCCTGGAGGCAAATTCCGCTGCCGCGGTAAGTTCTTCTTCTTCCGGGACAGCAGGCGCCGCCTCCGTTTCATCCCTGGGCGTTTCCGACCTTGCAGTCTCGGCAGACAGCACAGTGGTATCTTCCCTGGCCGTTTGTCTGAGTGTGATCTGGACCGCCGGCTGTATTGTGACAACACTGTATTTTCTCTGCAACATTTATAAGATTTACAGTATCCAAAAATCCGCTTACCCGATCACAGCCGAAAATGAGCCTGAACTGTACAGTGAATATGCCTCCTGCATGGATGAGCTGAATATAAAACGCAGTGTGTCTCTATTCGCATCGTGCAGTATCTCCAGCCCGGTGTCATACGGGCTGATCTGCCCCAAGATCATGATCCCGCAGGACATTGACATTGAGCTTTCCGCACAGGATCTGCGTTATATTTTCCTGCATGAGCTGCAGCATTACAAGCATAAGGACGTTGTTTTAAACTATGTAAGCTGTATATTCCAGATTCTCTACTGGTTCAATCCATTCATATGGTATGGCTTCCGTATCATGCGCAAAGATCGGGAGATTGCATGCGACCACTCTGTCATCCGGACTGTCGGGAGAGAACATGCCGCCAGCTATGGCTATACTCTGATCCGATACGCAGAAAAGCTGCGCCAGAATGTATTCCTCTCTCCTCTTTCCCGGCTGGGCAGCGAGAAAAAGGTCATCGTACAGCGGATCAGGGAAATCGCGGCTTACAAATCCGAAAGTCCCCTCCGGAAATTCAGGAGCGTCTGTGTTTTGCTGCTATCCACGATGGTTGTATATGCTGCAAGCCCGTTTTTGACAGCCAACGCTTCCACGGACAGCACATACCATTTTTCAGGAGAAAATACGGAGTCAATTAATCTGTCCTCTCATTTTAACGGAACGAACGGCTCCTTTGTTTTGTATGATACGGCAAATGACCATTATATGATCTACAATGAAGATCTGAGTACACAGCGCGTGTCGCCGGATTCCACCTTTAAGATATACAGCGGGCTGTTTGCCCTGGAAGAAGGCATTATCTCAGCGGATTCCAATGAGCGAGCATGGGA
>DXCZ01000090.1 GCA_019115765.1 Candidatus Mediterraneibacter stercoripullorum
AGTATCAGTGGCGGGTGTCAATCCCCCATCTGATATACGCTCCGCGAGGCTGCGCAGGGATTCGGAGATGTATTATGTCAGCTAAAGCTGACCCGAATCCCGCGCCAAGACTCGCAAGCGAGTCTTGAATGATATGAATTTAGATGGTCTGCAGGAAGCAATCGTTTCCATGCTGGGCGGACTGCGTTTTAAGATTAATACAAGAACCTTCCAAAATGATATGCTGAATATAAACAGCAGAGATGACGTCCTTACGCTGCTGATCCATCTAGGGTATCTGGCGTATGATTCTGATAAAAAAGAGGTATATATACCGAATCAGGAAGTTGCGGATGAGTTCAAAAATTCTGTAGAATATAGTGGGTGGAGCGGGATTTCAGAAGCATTGAAATCTTCCGACCGCCTGCTTGATGCAACGATACATCAGGACGCAGATACTGTGGCGGCTGAACTTGATAAAGCTCATATGCTGAATGAATGTGTTATTGAAAAAACAATAAATGAGAAACAATAAACAGTCAGGGAGGTACGAGAACATGAATACATTGAAGATCGCTCTTCTGCAGATCGCCCCCTCCGGTACGCTGTCCGGCAATCTGGCAAAAGGGATCGAAAGCTGCAGAGCTGCGAAAAAGATGGGAGCTGACATCGCCCTGTTTCCCGAGATGTGGAGCAACGGCTATGATATCTGTGACAGACCGTTTGATCAATGGAGAGAGGATGGGATCCCGGCAGACGGAGACTTTGTCCGGGCCTTTGGAGAACTGGCAGGAGAGCTTGAGATGGCGATCGGTATCACCCTGCTGGAACGGAAAGGGGAAGCACTGCGCAATACTCTTGTTCTGTTTGACCGGCACGGGGAGAGGAAGCTTACTTATGCCAAGGTACATACCTGCGATTTTGGTGCGGAGAGAGATCTGACTCCCGGCGAGGATTTCTGTGTGACTGTGCTGGATACGGCAAAGGGAGAGGTAAAAGTAGGTGCAATGATCTGTTATGACCGGGAGTTCCCGGAGAGCGCCAGGATCCTGATGCTCAAAGGTGCGGAGTTGATCCTGGTCCCCAATGCCTGTCCGATGGAGATCAACCGTCTTTCCCAGCTGCGTGCCAGAGCATTTGAAAATATGCTGGCTGTTGCCACCTGCAACTATCCGGATATGGTCCCTGACTGTAACGGCGGTTCCAGTGTGTTTGACGGAGTGGCCTATCTTCCGGACCTGGAAGGTTCCCGGGATACCTGCATCCTGCAGGCAGGAGGCGCGGAAGAAATCTGCCTGGCAGAGCTGGATCTGGATCAGCTCCGGACCTACCGGGAATCTGAAGTCCATGGCAATGCATACCGGAGACCGGAAAAGTACGGGATCCTGACGGAGCAGAAGGTAGAGGCTCCATTTATCCGGAACGACCGGAGATAAAGAAAAGTTCAAGCCTCGCTGATCTCAATGAAAATTCAGCGAGGCTTTAGTAATTCATATATCTATATCATGCGCATATCATCTGATTACTTTGCCTGGCAAGGCAGAGTGACAGTTACGGTAAGGCCATGTGGATCTGCAGCAGAGTAGTAAATGCTGCCGTGATGGGCTTCTGTGATCTGTCGCACGATCTTCAGTCCAAGCCCGTGTTCTCTTGTATCTGACGCGATGGATCCGGGCTTTTCCGGGTTGTTCATCCTTCGCATCTGTGATTCATCCATTCCTTTTCCATCATCTGAAACAGTAAAAACAACGGATCCGACATTGGATTTTTTTGCGTTTCTTTCTTTCTGAACACTCACAGAGATTTCAATATGGCATCCTTCCGGATTGTGAGTGATGCTGTTCTGGATCAGGTTCCCGAGCAGCCGGACAAGGAGCGTGCGGTCGCCTGTCAGAGAAATGTTATCTCCAGTATTATCTTCTGAAAACCCAAAGGAAAATCCATCAGTCTGTCCGCTGTTCAGATAATCTGTGATTACTTGCCGGGCCAGTTCCACAGGATCGATCTGCTCCGGATGGAGAGGCTGCATAGAGTATTCCAGTCTGGTAGTGAGATTCAGATCGGCTACCATTTGCTTCAGCTTTTCGCTTTGCTTCCGGATGATACCTGCCTGATGTCTGACCTGAGAAGGCAGATCTTCCGTATCCTCGATCTCACTGGCATAGCCAAGGATCATGGACAGAGGAGTCCGGATATCATGGGAGATGCCGCGGATCCATTCCGCCCGGGTGTTATCCTTTTCCAGCATGTATTTTCCGGCATGGTTCAGACTGGCGTTGATCTCGGTCAGCTCGCCGTTTTCCGGAAGCCCGACCGGCTTCCCGGCGGAAAGATCCCGGATCCCGTTTAGGATAGGCTTCATAGCCTTTTCTACCCGCCGGGCATTGCGCAGAAAGAGATAGAGCATCAGGAACAGATTGATAAAAAATACGGCTGCAGTGGAGAAGAGAAGGACCCAAACATAGGGAATCTCCAAACTGAAGTTCTGTTTGACCAGTGTTCCCGGAGGAAATCCGGTGACAAGAAGCCCACCATCGACGGTCCATACTCTGACCGGATGGGCATCCAGATACCATTTGCTGAATACTGCCACATCCGATACAGTGTAGCTGCGGGGCAGATCTTCCGGAAGACGTTTCTCCCAGATTACCTGCCCGCTGTCGTCAAGGATCATGGCCCAGGCATTTTTGCTCTCCAGCATATCCATAGCCTGGGCGTCGGCGTTCCAGGTTCCGTTTTCATATGAAAGATGTCGGGCAAATTCTTCAATCGAAAAAGCTTTGCTGTCCGTATTATTGTATATATCAGTCATTGTAAAAAATGCAATGAGCAGCAGGACATTGACAAAGAAAAAAAGGATCAGTATGCCTGCGGTGGACAGGATATAGCGCCGGAAGAAACGTTCGATCTGATTCATTTTCCTTCCTCCTTTGTGAACAGCCGGTATCCAAGCCCTTTGACCGTGATCAGGGAAACAGGATTCGATGGATTCTCTTCGATCTTTTCCCGAAGATGGCGGATATGGGTAGAAAGGGTGCTTTCGTAGCCCTGCCAGAATTCGCCGCATATGGCACTGCACAATGTACCTGTGGTGACGATCCTGCCCGCATTCTCATAGAGCTTTTCAAAAAGCTGAAGTTCCTTTGCGGTCAGTCCGGTACATTCCCCGCCCTTCCATACCTCCGCTTTCTCCAGATCCACTGTAGAGGCAGCCAGATATACTTTCCGCTTCGGTTCCGGATAGGCACGTTTCAGGAGAGCATGTACCCGGAAAAGCAGTTCCTTTGGAAGAAAGGGCTTGATCAGATAGTCATCGGCGCCGTTCTCGAATCCGGTAAACCGGTCCTCCGCCTCCCCTCTGGCGGTCAGCATAAGTACCGGCACCCGGCTTGTCCGCCGAATCTCCTTTAGTACAGCGAAACCGTCCGTCCGGGGCATCATTTGGCATGATCCGGATCTTCGGGAAAAATATCCGGGGAAACGAGAAGGAGATCCTGCCCCGGACCGGCAGCATGATCGAGTCCCCAGGCTTCTATCCCAATCTGACCGGTACGGAGAACCTGCGTATCTTCGCATCACTGAGAGGGCTGAAAGACCCAGCCCGGATCAAAAACGCTCTGGAGCTGGTGAATCTGCCATACAAAGATAAAAAGCTGTTCTCACAGTATTCTCTGGGAATGAAGCAGAGGCTTGCCATTGCGCTGGCTGTCATGCACGACCCGGAGCTTCTGATCCTGGATGAACCTACAAACGGGCTGGATCCCATTGGAATCGCAGAGGTCCGGGACTTCATAAGGGAGCTGTGCGATTCCAGAGGAAAGACGATCCTGATCTCCAGCCATATCCTTTCTGAGATCTCTCTGCTTGCGGATGATATCGGCATCATTGATCACGGTAGACTGCTGGAAGAGGAGAGTATGGAAGAACTGGAGCGGAAAAACGCACGGTTCATTCATTTTGGCGTAACCAATGCACAGAAGGCAGGAGAGATCCTGGGCTCCCGGTTCCGGTGCAGACAGTTTCAACTGGCGGACGCCGGAAACCTGTATCTCTATGACACGAGTCAGCCGGTGGAGAAGATCAATCAGGCGTTCGTAGAAGCAGGGATTGGAGTAAGGGAAGCACATCTCTGCGAAGATACGCTTGAGGACTATTTCAAACGGATTACGGGAGGTGAGGGAATTGCTTAGGCTGATTACGCAGGACAATGACACACTGAAAAATCTGCTCTGTGTTCCGGTGAGCCGGGCGTCCCTGGCAATTGCAAAGCTTCTGGTACTCCTGATCTTCTCCGTTCTGTTCATGGCAGTAGGCGGTCTGCTTTCGCTGGCGATCCTGCTGCTGCAGGGTTGGGAGCCGGTGGGATTCCTGCCTCTTTTCTTCGTAGGACTGGGAGAGGGCGTGATGATGTGGGCGGGCGCTCTTCCATGCGTCCTGTTTGTAGTATTTCTGAACAGGAGTTATATCATTTCAGTGATCATTACATTTTTTTACACAGTGATCAATTACATCCTGTCTACAAATGACCTGTTCCTGACTCAGCCCTTTGGTCTTAATCCGGGGACCCTCATTCCCGGGCCGTTGTCCTTCCGATGGATCTTCCAGTTCTATGACAACAGCAGTCCCAGCCCGGAGATGGCGGCTCTGCTGGAGCGGATCAGCCCGTATTTTGTCAGCGGAGTTCAGGCCTTCGGAGTGGTGCTGGCGGAAGCAGTTCTCTTTACAGCACTGACCGCATGGGCATACAGCAGGAAGAAAGACTAGAAGGGAGGCAGTTTTATGTGGAGTTTGATAAAAAGTGAATGGTTGAAGATGCGGAGGTGCCAGATCCTTCTGGTAGGAATCGTGGCGGTGTCGCTGTGCCCGGTGGTGCAGTATGGAACCCAGCTGGTGATCCGTCCGGATCTTCGGGATCCGAACTATGATATGGCGCATCTGTTTGCAAATGTGATTTGGGGCAATACTCAAATATTTATCCCTATATCACTGGTCATGATCGGAGGTTGGCTGATCGACCGGGAGGCAGCAAATGATACGATGAAAAATCTGCTCACAGTTCCGGTCTCTCTGCCCAGGCTTCTGGGGGCAAAGCTGATCGTTACTGCCATCCTGGCCTTCCTGTTCGGTCTGTACAGTGTGGGCGTGACTGTTCTGACGGGAGTTATTGCCGGACTGCCAGGGCTTACCATTGGGACAGTACTGGGCTGCGGACTGCAGCTGGTTTGGGCGGTGCTCACCACGTATCTGGTGTGTATGCCTATGATCCTGATCTTCGGTCAGATCCGGGGAGCCTATCTGGGCGGTGCGATCCTGACCTTTTTTCTGGGGTACAGTATGCTGTTCTTCAAGAGTGGAGTCCTGCTGAGCGCCTATCCATTTTCCGCAGCTCTGATCCTGGCAGGATTCGATATGGAAGAATACAATGGAGCTACAACTCAGCCCAGTCTGCTTCTGGCCGCAGCGGGTATGGTTTTCGTGATATTTGTAACGGCACTGATCCTGAAAATGTCCCGGCCGGGAAAGCAGAGAAAGCCAGGGGTCAAAAAGCGGGCAGGCAGGAGAAGATGAGAAGAAACAGACTGCCGCAGTCAGGTGTGATATCCGACTGCGGCAGTCTGCTTTGAAGGGATAAGGAAAGGATGATGGATACGGTCAGTGGACAGCTCCGTTTCCTACAGGATATCTTTCCGGGTGTATTTTATATAACCGGCGGCGATTCCGATGATTCCGTAAAGCATTCCCAGCAGCAACAGGGTGCCGTCCAGGGACACATTGGTTACAATATCCGTCCCTTCCGCATATCCGTAGGGTGAGATATACTTCAGAAATTCTGCGGCATCTGAGATATTTGCGATGATATTGAAAAAGTACAGTATGATCGCAAGGCCAAGTCCGATTCCCAGGCTCCCTTTCCTCAGAAAGGCGGAAATCCCGAAGCAGATGGACGCAATCTCAATCTGCAGAAGAGTATAGGCCAGATGGAGCAGAAGGATCTCTTTCCAGGGAATGTCCTCTCCAACCGCATAAATGGAAAGAAGGGAGAGAAGCAGTACCGCGGCGTTGAGGATCAGGATCTGGACAAACAGGGCTGCAAGCTTTCCGCTGAGTACCTGAACCCGGCTGACCGGATGAGTAAGGAGAAATTCTGCTGTGTGGTCCTTTTCCTCTTTGGACAGCATCGAGATCCCGCACATGGCAGTATACAGCGCGCCTCCAAGCCCAAGAATGTTGCCGCATTCAATGGCGTAAAAACCGGTCAGGGTGCCGAAGCTGACCTGATCCATTCCAAAGGCTGCGCTGAAGTTTCCCATGGAGGAGAAAACGTCGCTGACCTGATCCATCTCTCCCTTCATCTCCGGAAACAGGAAGATGCATACGGCGAAAAGAAATGCGATGGATGCGCTCCATATGATCAGGGCAGTGCGGCCCTGGCGAAGTTCGTGTCTGAAGATTGTCATTGCTTCTCATCTCCTTCCGTATAATAGTGAAGAAAGACCTCTTCCAGATCCGGTTCAGATATGGTAAGGTCCATGACCGGCTGTCTGCCAAGCTGGGACAGAAGCAGATTGATATCCCCGCTGTACAGAAAGCTGACGGTGTCATCAGATATCTGCAGATCCCGTACGTCCGGCAGTCCGGAGGCATCAAAGGAGCCACGGACAGAAACCCGTTTTGCATTCGTACGGGCCAGTTCTTCCACACTTCCGGAGGCGATGATCCTGCCTTCCCGGATAATAGCAGCCCGGCTGCAGAAGCGCTGGACCTCAGAGAGGATGTGAGAGGAGAGGAACACGGTCATGCCCTTCTCGTTCCGCTCTTTCAGTATCTCAAAGAATTCCTTCTGCATCAGAGGATCCAGTCCCCCGGTCGGCTCATCCAGGATGCAAAGCCTTGGATCATGCTGCAGGGCACAGACAACGGCAAGCTTCTTCCGGTTCCCGAAGGAAAGCTCGCTGATCCGGCGGGAAGGATCCAGCTGCAGGCGTTCGCACAGTTCGAGAGACGCCTTCCGGCAGTCTTTCCGGTGAAGGTCAGCCGAGAGCCGGATCAGATCCCTGCCCCGCATATCCGGGTAGAAGACAGCTTCCGATGGAAGATAACCGATTTCGGAAAGGATTTGTTCTTTCTCCCTGGAAATGTCTCTTCCCAGTATCCATGCACTGCCTCGGGTTCTATGTATCAGACCCATCAGGATCCGGATGGTCGTGCTTTTTCCGGCACCGTTCGGACCGATAAAGCCATAGAATTCTCCCTCCCGTACCTCCAGATCGAGATCGATGATCCCCCGGGATCTGCCATAGAATTTCGTAAGTCCTTCTGTCTGTATCGCGTTCATCATTTATTCCTCCTTTTGACCGCTGCGGTTAATTTTAATTATATATGGTTGACCGTTTTTGAGAAGCCCCTGATTCGGTTTTCTGCATTTTTGTAAAAACTACCGCAAGATCATCGGTAAGATGACTTTGCGGCAGTACTGCTTAAAGGATTAAATCCTAAGGCGTTTTAGAAAATGCAACGGTTTAGGATCTATCCGTATATATGTATTTTCTCAGGATCCGTCCAAACACCAGGCAGACAGTAACGCCTGTAATACCCAGAAAAAACATCATGAGCGCTGCTCCGGAGCCTTTCCCTGTACCGAACAGGAGGACCAGCATACTGTCAGGCGGAGCTGACGCCATCAATGGCTCGCATACTATATCAACCATTGTTCCTCCTATGAACAGTCCAATAGGAATCGTGAAAAACTGCAGAGTATTTCTGCAGGAATATACCCGGCCCTGCATTTCCACAGGAATAGAACGTCGCAGGACTACGTCCAGATTGGCGTTCATTATCGGTACCAGAAGCCAGCCGATCATCTGAGCCAGACACCACAAAATGGGTGAACCGGAAAATGCCAGTATAAAATTCTCTGTTCCCAGAGAAAAAAGCATGGTCAGATAGATTACCCGGATCCGGCTGCGGGGCGCCGGCATCAGTACAGCGATCAGGCTGCCTGCAAGAGTGGCGATTCCCGAGCAACTGCTGACCATCCCAAGTACGGCTTCCCCGCCGTTATCTCTGGGCAGGATCAGGGCAGGAAGTACCGCGTCAAAGGCAGATGCCACAAAGTTGATACCTGCAAGAAACAGGATCAGCGTAAGAATCAGTCTGTTGTTCCGCAGATAATCAAGCCCTGAGGTTACCGTTTGAAGAAAGGGTTCGTTTTTGGCTGAAGATCTTTTTTCCGGTGCCGAAATCTTTACTCCGAAAAGCAGTGCCAGAAATGCCGCAGTAAAAGTCAGCAGGTCAATATAAATGACAGCAGACATTCCTGCAAAAGCAAATATTGCCGTGGCAAGCACGGGATTTAAGATCGTGATCAGCGAATTAGAAAGGGAACGCAGCCCGCTGGTCTTCTGATAATATTTCTCAGGCGTGATTATTGTCATCGCTACATCGCTGGCAGGCTGCTGGACTGTGTTCATCAGTCCATTGACAGCATTCAGCAGATACATATGCATGGGCTGTAACTGATCTGTCCTTAGAAGAAACAGGATCACTACTGTACAGAATGCTGCAAAAGTATCGCACACAAGCATAATCTTTTTCTTATCCCACCGGTCACTGAACGCACCTGCAAAGATACTCATCATTACATAGGGTGCATAAGAACAGATGGACAGAAGTGCTGTCTGAAGTGCGGAACCTGTTTTCTGATAAAGCCACAGGGTCAACGCAAAACTTGTCATTGAGCTTCCAAGCTGAGATAACGACTGGGTGCTCCACAGAATGAGAAATGTTTTTAACTCTTTTATTGAATTTTTCATTGTAATACTTTGCTCCTTTGATAGTTTGATCTTCTGTCAAATATCCCGCAGTAAAGATGCGGGCATCAAGCAGCAAAGTCTGAGGACTGGGTCATCCTGACGACCCTCTAGGCAATGACAGGTATTTGAACAGCCCGTTATTACCTGACCTCTCCATGCAGCGTCCTCAGACCTTGCACGGAGCGGATGCTATGCATAGAATCATTTAAGATGCTCCTTTCACCTATCATATTATGTAATGCAGTATAGCATTCTGATTTCCGTCTGTCTATTATAATGCGTTCTTTGCTGTGTTATTTATTGCCTCTTTCCTTTTCACGAAATATAATAGATTAAAAAACAGGAGAATGTCATGATCGAAGTTTATTATGTCGAAGATGATGAGATCATCGCAAAGTCTGTAAAACAATATTTGGAACAACATAATGGCAAGGTGTCACTTTTTCGAACGATTGCCGATGCAAAAAAAGCATTGATCAGTCACCGGCCCGCTATTATCCTGCTGGACTGGAATATGCCGGACGGTCAGGGAAATGAATTATGCCGCTGGATCCGGGAGAGATGGATTGAATTACCTGTTATTTATTTGACTGTTCGCGGGGATTCCTGCGATATTGTCAGCGGATTCCAGAATGGCGCGGATGATTATGTGGTAAAGCCATTTGATCTTGCAGTTCTTCATTCCCGCATTCTGGCGCTGCTTCGAAGATCAAAGAACAGAGAAGATACAAGATTATTTTGCGATGACCTGATACTTGATAGGGAAAAAACCGCCGTTTATTGTCAGCAGAAAGAAATCACCCTGAGCCAGCCGGAATATCAGATCTTCCTTCTCCTGATGGAAAACAAAGGAAAAACCGTCACAAGGAGACAGCTTTTGGAACAGGTTTGGGACAGCAGCGGAAATTATGTAAATGACAATACGTTGACTGTTACAATGAAACGACTGAGAGAGAAGCTGCAGCATCCACTCTGTCTGAAAACAATTCGAAGCTTTGGATATCGCATGGAGGATACGAAATGAATGAAAAAAGAAAACAGGGAATCCTATTGTTTTTTCCGATCCTTGTTCTTATATCAGGGATGATTTTCATGGCGGTGTGGTCCTACCATATGCATCAGCAGACGGCCTACGGACATATTTCTGCATTATGTGAGATTGTTCTGGAAAACTCTCCAGAAGCAGAGCCGGAGCTGTTATCCGCCTTAAAGGATTATCGTACATTGACGGAAGAAGAAATGGAAGGAAACAATTATCTGGAAAAGTATGGCTACCGTGCGGAGGGATTCTGCAAAGGGATGTCGCGCCATGCTTTTCTCCTTTTTATCGTGTCCCTGGCGATCGTTTCTTCCTTTGTATTTGGAGTTTGGAAATACCGCAGACAAAATCGAAAACGTATCATTGACTTAACAGAGTATTTAGAACAAGTCAACACAGGAGCCGGCGGAACATTGATACAGACCCAGGAAGATGATTTTTCTCAATTGCAGGATGAAATATACAAAACGGTCACAACGCTCTATCAGACCAGAGAGGCCGCTGTTGCTGCGAAGCAAAACTTTGCGGAAAACCTGGAAAATATAGCACACCAGCTAAAAACTCCTATTACGGCAGCTTTCCTGTCTATACAGCTCATGAAAGAAGAAAATGCCAATGAGTATGCTGTTCAGGTCGAGAAGCAGCTGGAACGTCTGAATGGTCTGGAAGAATCTCTTCTCACGCTTTCAAAGATCGACACGGGAACTCTGCCGATGAAATGTGAAAAAGTTGATCTTTACACAGCATTAAATTTGGCTGCGGAAAATCTAAATGACTTATTGCGGAAAGACAATATTTCTGTTGAGATTCCGGAAAATGGCTGCATTGAGTTTTATGGAGACCTGGAATGGACAATGGAAGCACTGATCAACCTTTTGAAAAACTGCATGGAACATTCACAACCCGGCGGAACCGTACATTGTGATTATTCCGGCAATCCTCTTTATGTAGAGATCCGGATTTGGGATGAAGGAACAGGATTTGACCCAGATGATATACCTCACCTTTTTGAACGGTTTTATCGCGGAAGACGTGCTGGAGGTAATGGGATAGGAATTGGTCTTGCTCTTGCCAATGCGATCTTTGAACTGCAAAAAGGGACGATCACCGCCTATAATCGGCAGCATGGAGGCGCGTGCTTTGAAATACGAATCGAGACTTGCCCGTAAGTCTAGGCGCGGAATCTAGGGCGGCGTCAGCGATATACAGTCACTGAGATGTCACTTTCCTTTGTTATACTGTAAACGTGGGATGAACAGTCTGACAGAAATACCACAACTGTGCAGCTTTTGTCCTGAGAAGAAGCGAAAGAAATAAAGGAAAGGAGAAAGAAGCGTGGAAATATTAAGATGTGAAAATGTACGCAAAGTATATGGAGCTGGAGACAATCAGGTCGTGGCACTAGACCATATTGACTTGTCCGTACAAAAAGGAGAATTTGTTGCAATCGTGGGAGCGTCCGGTTCTGGAAAATCTACTCTGCTGCATATTCTGGGCAGTGTAGATAAGCCGACAGAAGGGAGAGTGGTGATAGAGGGAACGGATATATCTACGATGAACCAAACGCAGGCGGCTATTTTCAGACGCAGAAAAGTAGGGCTGGTTTATCAGTTTTATAATCTGATCCCAACGCTTACTGTCCGTAAAAATATTCTCATGCCTCTTTTGTTAGACAAGAGAAAGCCAAATCAGGAATATTTTGACCAGATTGTTCATTCGCTTGGGATTGGTGACAAGCTGGACGCGCTTCCGGACCAGCTGTCAGGAGGGCAGCAGCAGCGTGCGGCGATCGCACGGTCTTTGATCTATCGCCCTGCACTGCTGCTCGCGGATGAACCTACAGGAAACCTTGACCGCAAAAATGGAAAAGAGATCCTAGATCTGCTGAAATTGTCAAACCGAAATATGGATCAGACGATCCTTCTCATCACACACGACGAAAAGATTGCTCTGAAGGCAGACCGCATCATAACGATAGAAGACGGAAAGATCATCGGCGATTATCCCACTGCCTCAGCCGAACGTCATAAAGATATCTTTAAAGAGAACGGCAGGTGAAAGGTATGTGGAAAGACTATTCAATAGGGTTTATCAAAAAGAATCAGGCGTCCAGCATATCCGTTCTGGCCGCCGCATTTATTTCGGCATTGCTTCTGTCTTTGTTGTGCTGCTTATTTTATAATTTCTGGAATTATGAAATAGAATCCATTACTTTAGAAGAGGGAGAGTGGCACGGGCGCATTATAGGAACATTTGAAGAAGCTGCGGTATCTGACATTGAAAACTTTGCAAATGTGAAAACTGCCATGATCAATGAACAATTAACGGACAGACCCAATTTGGCGGTTGACATTTGCTTCTACAATATGAGGACAATCTATGAAGACATGCCCCTTATAGCAGAACAGATAGGGGTCCCGGATGATGCGGTATCGTACCATGAGTCACTGCTGTCCAGATATTTGATTCATGACCCGCAGGATACAGATCCTCCTTTATTGCTGACATTCTATCTGGCAGTGCTTCTTATTGTATCGGCATCTTTGATCTTGATCATTCATAATTCTTTTGCCGTATCCATGAATGCACGTGTCCATCAGTTTGGCATTTTTTCCAGTATAGGAGCAACGCCGGCACAGATCCGTACATGCCTTTTACAGGAGGCAGCCTTTCTATGTGTCATTCCTGTTCTGCTCGGAAGTTTAACCGGGATTGCACTGAGCTTTGGTATCATACAGATTGTTAACATCCTTGCGGAGGGAATTGCCGGAAGACATGAGGCGGGGTTTACCTATCATCCGTTCGTTTTTGCTGTTACTATTCTCGTGTCTGTTCTGACCGTATTTGTCTCTGCATGGATGCCAGCCAGAAAACTAAGCAGACTGACTCCACTGGAGGCTATAAAGAATACCGGTGAACTGCAGCTGAAACGGGAGAAAAAGTCCGGCATTCTCAAGTTTTTATTTGGAATTGAAGGAGAAATGGCCGGCAATGCGCTGCAGGCGCAGAAGAAAGCCTTGCGAACCTCTACGCTTTCCTTGAACCTTTCCTTCCTTGGCTTTACATTAATGCTGTGCTTTTTTACTCTGTCGGGAATCAGTACTGACCATACATATTTTGAACGTTACCAGGATGCCTGGGATGTCGTGGCATCTGTAAAGGAAACAGACATAGAAGATTTCGTATATAAAGACGAGATTTTCGCTTTGGATGATGCAGACAGTGTGATCTATCAAAAAGCAGATGCTGTATGTTCGGTCCCGGAAGCTGCCGTCAGCGATGAAGTGAAACAACTGGGAGGAGTGGAGACAATAGCAGGAAGTTCAGTAAGTACAGCAGATGGTATATATTCTATCCAGGCTCCCGTTGTTATTATGGATGACCGTAGTTTCACGGAATATTGTGAACAGGTCGGTGCGGCTTCGTCAGGAACCGGGAGTGTTGTGTTGAATCGGATATGGGATAGTATAAACAGTAATTTCAGGTACAAACAATATATCCCGTTTCTGTCTGGGGACCAGAGTACAATTACCCTGGGAAATCGGGAACAGACAACAGAGACTATTGAGATCCCTGTTCTTGGCTTTACCCAGGAGCCACCGGTCCTGAGAGAAGAATATAATGATTATGCCTTGGTGCAGTTCATCTCCCTTTCAACATGGAAACAGCTCAGAAAGGTGATTGGCAATGCGGAACCGGACACTTATATCCGTATATTGTCAGAAAAAGACAGAACACTAGCAGAATTGAATTGTATAGAAAAAGAACTGACAGACATCCTTGGGAATGACATAACGTATGAGACAGAAAACCGTGTTCAGGAAAAAATAGATAATGACAGCATGCTGAACGGATACAAGCTGATCATAGGGGCATTGTGCGCTTTGCTTGCCTTGATCGGTATTTCCAATGTATTTTCCAACACTTTGGGTTTTATCCGGCAGCGGAAAAGAGAATTTGCAAGATATATGTCCATCGGTATGACACCAGATAGTATGATAAAAATGTTTTGCATTGAGGCACTTGTGATCGCGGGCCGTCCGGTGATGACCACACTGCCGGTCACTGTAATATCTGCAGGATTTATGATAAGGGCAAGTTATCTGGATCCAATGGAATTTCTGAAGGTGGCTCCGATGGTTCCTATTCTGCTTTTTATTGCGGCGATTTTCGGATTTGTTGCAATTGCATATTATATTGGGAGTAAAAAACTTTTGAAATGCAATCTTGTGGATGCATTGCGAAGTGATTATATGGGATAAGTCAATCACGTGGTTTACAGTTACCTATTTCTAAAAGCAGCCGTGCATAGTATAATAAACTCATTGATAACCCGGTATATGATGGAGGAAATACTATGAAGCGGTTTGCTGTCCAGATGATAGACAATTCTATTTCATCTGGTTGGTGGAAAACGATAATGGAACATTTTACAAATGTTGGTGATACATTTGAAATTCGATGCTGGAAAGAGGAAGTATCTGAGATTACAAGAGCATCCTTATATGGTGCTGCCATAGATGATAAAAATGAGGTGTCGATTATGGGCATTGTAACCAAAGAACTAATTGAAGAATTACTGGCAGATAACCCTGCGGATAAGGAAATCTATAACAAAATGACACGATATTTCACGGTCAATATAAAAAACGATTTGTACGATATCTGGAGCGGGCATTATGGTACGGAAATGTATATAGAAATGGCTTCTGTCAAAGATATAGAATTTTTTGAGCAGGTCATGGATCAGTATTCTGAGATGTTTAGTATCGCAATGCTGTAACGACATAACCTATCTTGTCGGGGAAATTCTCTTCCTTCAGACAATATCTTATTCAATCGTAACACCACCGGCCATAAGTTCAGTATACTAGAGGAATAAAAATAACGGGAATCCAATAGCTCACCGGCTGTCGGATCCCCGCATTTTTATTTCATTATCTAGCTGTTGAGATATTCGGTAACTACTTTGGAAAATAATTCAGCATTTGTCATAATAGCCGGGTGTCCACCTGTTTTGAAAATATGCATCGTGCCATTTTGTACAAGCCGATTCATTTCTGTATATTCCTCTACCATATTTTTACGGCACATATCATCGTCTAAACTCCCCGTAAAAAGAATAGGGGTACTCAAAGCTTCTAATGGCCTGCAAAATAAAGGTATTTGATTTACAGCGGGCAACAACCCTGTCAATAAGGTCAGGACGCTTTAATGCTGTATTGATAGCAACCCAAGCTCCACCGCTTGTTCCTATAAGATTGGCTTTCTGAATTCTCAAATGTTCAATATATGTCATCTTTTAAACCTCCTAATCATTTTCTTATATGATTAGCAAGGCGTAATAACAAAGATACACCTTGCTATTACAATACAACAAAAATTCCCATAAATAGACCTCCTTCCTGTCAAATCTGGATGAATTGTCCCTGGGCAGCGTCGATCATCTCGTCAATGCTCTGCGTTTCGCCAAGCCTTGTTAATTTTGATTTAGTTTTTGAAGCGCCAAGTTTCAATTAGCCAACCAGTGTGTTTCCATCATAGGCACCGACTCCAAGTACATCCAAATGCTTACGCTCTTTGCAAAGCGCGTTGCTCCATTCCGGCAGATACAACTCCCGAAAATCTTCCTGCTTCAATATGTGGGTTTTATAAGCGCAAGAAAGATCTGGCATCCTGCTTGTGTCCGGCAGATAGTATTCTGCCATAAAACATATTTTATGCCCTTTCTTGATTGTACCAAGTCGCTTGTGTAACGGATAGTGCAAGATACATAATTCCGCTACTTTTTCAAAAAAATGACAGAATTATGTATCTTACACTAGCCGTCGCGTTAGCAAGTTGGTACAATAATGGAAAATCAGGCCAACAGATTGAACGCAGACAAGCATTCCCCCCGCTTCAAGCGCGTAGCGACCTGCGTTCATGAGCATGTAGCAAAGCGGAATGCGAATGTCCGCTTTACATTTGTCTGAAATGTAGATATAGCTGAAAGATGTAATTCAAGGAGAAAATGAATGAAAAGATTTAATCCAGAAGCCGAGCAGATAATGATTGAGCGTTTTGGAAAGGATACGATTATCGCTTTGGCAACAACAGAACATGAAAAACCTTATGTGCGATATGTAAATGCTTATTATGAAAATGGTGCATTTTATATCATTACTTACGCACTCTCAAATAAGATGCAGCATATAAAAAATAATTCTGTCGTTGCAATCGCAGGTGAGTGGTTTACGGCACATGGGAAAGGCGTTAGTTTGGGATGGTTTAAAAAAGAAGAGAATCATACGATTGCTGAGAAGCTAAAAAATGTTTTTTCGGAATGGATTGATAATGGTCATATGGATTTTGATGATGAAAATACCGTTATTTTGCGTGTGGAATTAACAGATGCAGTGTTACTCTCGCATGGTACAAGATATGAGCTGTAAATTTTTAGAGGTTTGCTGCTTTTCAAGCAACTTAAGCTTGTAGAATATGCAATGATATAATTACAAAGTTACTTGATAAAAATAAATACTAGGTGACAGGACTATTTTCGTACAATGTAGAAGATACGTGAAATATGTGTTTGGTACGGTGCCGAAGTAATAAGTCATGAAAAATATTTAGTAGAGGAGCGGAAAGATATTGTTTCGATTATCACCAATAAAACTTTGGAGAAATATCTCAGTAATAATATTTTTGACAGCAATATGTTTTACATTAGTCGGTACGTTTTTCATTCACGGCGATTTGGCAGTACATTGGAATGATGCGGGAGTTCCGAATAATTCTTCCGGGAAATGGATTTTATGGGCTATGCTATTGCTGACATTTTTATCTATGTTTGCGCATAGCAGCGTTTCAAAAAAGCGTCCCGGACAAAACCCGTTAAGTGTAGAGATGTCAGGTGCTTTTTCGTCTGGGCTGGCAGCTTCGTGGACTATAGCAATTATAATAATGGTAACTTATAATTTCTATCCGATGACAGCCATTCCCGCTATCGGCGCAATAACTATTGTTCTCTGCTTTATTCTGTTTACTGTAATCGCTTATATCCGGGACAGGAGAAATGAGAAATCTTAATTTAAAGAAAATCATGTCGACAGAATGACATTTTTCGAGGTGCTTAATATTGAATGAAAGAGAAAGAGTAATCCGTTTATGGTTTGATATGTGGCTGCAAAAGAAGGACTTGGGTATAACCGAAATGTTTTCAGATGATTCCATTTATATTGAAAGTTGGGGGCCGGAATATCACGGAGCCGCGAAAATAAAACATTGGTTTGATGAATGGAATACTCGTGGTACCGTTCTTCAATGGGATATAAAAGAGTTCTTTCACAAAGAAAATGAAACCATAGTCGAATGGTACTTCAAAAATCAAATGGAAAACGGAAAAGTTGAAGCGTTTGATGGCGTTTCCCTTATTGAGTGGACAAGTGATAACAAAATCTTGTTTCTCAAAGAGTTTGGTTGTAACATCAATAACTATGATCCTTATCAATACGGGGATAAGCCTCAATTTAGAGATGAAAAAGTAAGTTGGTTCTAATGTGATAGCCAACAATTGGAATTTGTGGAAGAGCAGATATTTGACATATATAAAAACCTGAAATTTGGAGACTGAACAACATGACAACTGAAAAAGCAAAATACAGAACAATGACAATCGACCGGGAGGATATGCTTGCACTCACCAGAAGGATGACCGTTAAGCGCACGTCCATCACCAGGATCGCCGGAGCTTACATGGATCCGGAGGGGTATGTGGACGGTACTTTTAATACCCGTTTTCTGAAGCTGTCCGGTTCGGACAAGGCAAAGAATCTTGAACTTGCTAAGGCGATCCCTTTTGCGCCAACCAACCGGAACCTGAAGCGGTATGTGATACCGGAAGGAGCCAGAGGGAAGGAGAGTCTGTGGCAGCTTCTGATGGGCGCCCGGTCCTCCGGACTGGAAAATGACGCGCTGCTGGATATTTTTTATGATATGATCGGAGAGAGGTATCAGCCGGGGGATGAATATGGAGTCTTCCTTTTCCATGACCGCTACGATATCCCGGCAAAGGCGGCGGATCACGAGAGGCTGGGGGAATCCGAGCAGGTTTTCGAATACCTGATCTGCGCAGTATGCCCGGTCAGCGGAGACTACGAGGCGGGAAATCCGGTCTGGGGATTTCTGTTTCCCGCGTACGCAGAGGGTGGAGCACTGACCGGATGTGTGGACATTTATCAGGCGGATGACAGGCGGCCATGCAGGGAGCTGACGGAACTGCTCCTGGGAGGACAGTAGGATGGGATATACGATATTGATCGCGGATGACGACCCGGAGCTGGTCCAGATGCTCAAGACCTTTTTTGAACTGAGAAAATACACGGTGATCACAGCGAGGGACGGAGCACAGACGGTGAAAATGTCAGAGCAGGATCCGGACATTATCCTGCTGGATATCAATATGCCCCGGGTGGACGGTCTGGAAGTGTGCCGGAGGATCCGGGATAAGGTGAGCTGTCCCATCCTGTTTCTTACTGCCAGGGTGGAGGAACAGGACCGGGTAAACGGGCTCATGTCCGGAGGAGACGATTACATTCTCAAGCCGTTCAGCCTGAAGGAGCTGGAGGCAAGGATCATTGCCCACTTGAAACGGGAAGAGCGACGCAGAGGAAAGTCTGAATATCGTTTCCAGGGAGATCTGTCCATTGATTATACAGCGAAGACCGTTCAGGTCGGCGGCAAAGAGTTGGAGCTGACCAGGCTGGAATACGGGATTGTGGAGTTCTTGTCCATGAATCCGGGGCTTGTGTTTGACAAAGAGAGGATCTACGAGAAGGTCTGCGGATATGACGGAGAGGGAGACAGCCGCGTGATCACAGAGCTGGTCAGGCGGATCCGGAAGAAGATGAAAGAGTACACGGAAACAGAGTATATTGAGACAGTCTGGGGGATGGGATACCGATGGATAAAGTAAAGAAATGGATCAGAAATCTCTCGGTTCGGAAAACTATCATTCTGTATCTTTCGGTGAGCCTTCTGGTCTGTTTCCTTCTGTCTGCATTTATAGGAAATGCTGCTTCTGACATCCAGGAGTATATCTGGGAAAAATACACGGATGAGGAAGACTTTGAAACAGTTCTCGAGATTGAAAACAAGGGGTATCTGGCTCAGATCCCAAGGCCGGCCGCCTCAGAGATGAGCCGTCTGGATCATACCATATCAGAGATCTGTGATTTCCAGCAGACCTATGCGGTGCTGATTCTGTCTGTCGCGGGCAGTTGTGTGGCGGTATTTCTGTTTTACAGGAATAAGCTGAAAAGGCCGCTTGGGGAACTGGGGCTGGCTTCCGGGAGAATCGCAGAAAACGATCTGGACTTCCGGATCACTTATGAGAACGGTGACGAGATAGGACATCTGTGCCGGGAGTTTGAGAAGATGAGGAGCCAGCTGGAGGAGAATAACCGGAAGATGAACAGTCTGGAGCAGAGAGAGCTGCGGGCGGATGAGATTACGAAAGAACAGTTAGGGACAGATATCCGGGCAGAGCTGGATATTCTTGGAAAGGAGAAAAGGATCTGCCTGTCTGTACAGGGAGAAGAGGAAATCTTCCGTGGAGACCGGGAAGTGATCCTGGAAGTCCTGGAAAATCTTCTGTCAAATGCACTGCGCTATGCCAGAGATAAGATTGATGTGACAGTATCTCTGTCGGCGCAGGAACTGTCCCTTTCCGTCCGGGACGATGGAATTGGATTTCAGGAGGAGGGGGAGAAGATTACCAGTGCTTTCCATCAGCAGAATATAAAGGACAGCCTGACACACACTGGAATGGGGATGTATATCAGCAGGCTGTATTGTGAAAAGCATGGGGGACGGCTGATCCTGGAAAATGAAGAGTCAGGCGGCGCCTCGGTAACGGCAGTATTTCGCCGGATCGCGTAAGCGGTCCGGTATTTGAAGTACCGTGAGTGGAAAAAAGTAATCTCAAAGTATATCCCGCAAAAAGATGTGGAGACAGTTCGGGAGCAAGTGAAAAAACGCAGACATATTGAAACGATGATCCGGTCTTTGCAAGAGGAACGCGCAATTGCCGAGAAAGCATTGGAGGGACAATTATGATTTTATCTTTGGGCCAGTTGCCAATGATGATGTTATCTGCGAGGCAGACAGGTATCCTCATCATGCAACAAGATCCTTTCAATAGTAGCATCGTTTGCTTTCTATTTCGTTATATTTACAGGTATTACTGCCGGCACGATCTGGCTGTCAGACAGCCGGATCACTCCTCTGGCTGAAAAAGATGAAGTTTACCAATATCCCCGGCTTGACGCAGAGAATAGCGATGATATGCCAGGACTGGACTACCGGGTAAGCCGGTTCCGGATCCCTTCGCTGTATGAGGTCTGCAGGGATCAATTCATCGAAAACACTCAGAACGGGGAGAAAGGAAATGAAACAGGCTATCTGGATTCTTATGAACCGTCAGATGCAGCGCCCTGGCACGCGGAAGAGGCGTACAGGCATCAGTGGATCGAAGGGTACGCAGATGAATACGTGCTTTTCTATGGAGACCGGATCATATGGATCCGCTTCGACTGGGAGCCTGATGAGGAGCAGATGAAGACTGTGGCGGAGAAGCTGGCAGAATATAATTGACATAGATCAGAGTTTGGTGTTGGGATGACGAGTGAATGGTAACATTTAATGTACATTCCATAAATAATGCAATGTACTTTTGAACATAATTATGCTATAATCATGTCGGAAGAAAGGAGCTGATACTATGCCAGTTATTATGCCGATCAAAGACCTTCGCAATACAAGTGAAATATCTGATATGGCTCATAAAATTCAGGAACCGATTTTTATAACCAAAAACGGATATAGTGATTTAGTTGTTATGAGCAGTGAATTATACGATAAATTTGCCAAAATTAACCGCATCGATCAGGCAATCTATGAATCCGAGAAAGAAATGGAAGAAGGTGGCGTTTCTATTGATCTCGATGAAGCATTTGAGAAATTAAATAGAAAATACTATGGATAAATATAAAGTCAAATTGAGTCCACGAGCTTTCCGGGAAATAGATGATATTTTTTCCTATATTGCTTTGGAGAAATTATCACCGGAAAATGCGAAAAGGCAGACTGACCGAATCTGGGCAGCATTAAAGAAATTAGACACTTTTCCACAGTCGCATCAAGAACGGACTGAAGGACGCTATGCTGGAAAAGAGTACCGTCAATTGCTTATAGACAATTATATTGCCATTTTCAGAATTGACGAAATAAGTAAAACGGTGCATGTTGTGACTGTACAGTATCAGGGACGGAATATATAAGGAAAATCCAGAGTGACGAAGAAAAACTTGAGCCTCTCTTTCTTGCGTAGTAGAATAATATTGCGTTTGAAAGAGAGGTTTTCTTTCTGTTCAGAGGCACTCAGAAAATTTTTCGGGATAATGAAATATGAATGTCAGATAAGATGACTGGCTAAGGAGATTGATATGGGAAAAATATTAATTATTGAGGATGACACTGACATTAATAACATGATGGCAGAAGCTCTCAGGAAAGCGGGATATACCTGTACTCAGGCATTCTCAGGAACAGAGGGACTGCTTTATATTGAGAGAGAGACATTTTCTCTGGTTGTGCTGGATCTGATGCTGCCGGGGCTGAACGGGGAAGAACTGCTTCCTCAGATCAAAGAGAAGCAGAATATCCCGGTCATGGTCGTGTCGGCAAAGGACAGCATTGACAGCAAGGTGGAACTCCTTACCTCCGGCGCGGAGGATTATATGACGAAGCCTTTTGATATTCAGGAGTTTCTTGCGCGGGTCGGCGTGCAGATCCGGAGGTTCTCCGGTGAGACAGATCCGAAGTCTGATGTGCTGACATATAAAGAACTGAAGCTTCGGACAGACTCATTTGAAGCATCCTTGAATGGAAAAGCACTTGACCTGACAAAACAGGAGTTTAAAATACTGGAGCTGCTTGTCACTCATCCCAATAAAGTGTTCTCCAAGCAGGACATCTATGATTATGCCTGGGATGACATTTACATCGGAGAGGATAAGACCATCAATGTGCATATCAGCAACATCCGGAAGAAGATGAAGGCAGTGACGGATGAGGAATACATTGAGACCGTATGGGGGATTGGGTTCCGACTGAAAAAACAGCTTTAACATTTCTTAAACTTTGCTTTGCGTTTTATTAGTATCCGGCAGATAAAATGTAGACTGTAAAGCAAAGGAGGCATGAATTATGGAATACTTACTTAGCACAAACGGCCTGACTAAACAGTACGGCAGGCATAAAGCCGTAAATTCGGTAAATATTCATATCCGTCAGGGCGATATCTACGGACTGATCGGCCGCAACGGCGCGGGAAAGACCACGCTGCTGAAGATGATCAGTGGTCTGGCGACTCCGACGGAAGGAGATTTTACCCTGTTCGGGAAGAAGGAAAAGGATGCGTACCGGTGTCTGTCACGGGTGGGAACTCTGATCGAATCACCCGGTGTTTATCCAAATATGACTGCGGCGGATAATCTGAAGATTAAATGTCTGGCAATGGGCGTCCGCAGGAAAAATGAGATTGGGGAACTGTTGGAAATTGTAGGATTGTCAAGCACCGGAAAAAAGAAAGTAAAGGACTTTTCTATGGGTATGAAGCAGCGGCTTGGGATCGCCCTTGCCCTTGTAGGAAATCCGGACCTGGTGATCCTCGATGAACCGATCAATGGACTGGATCCACAGGGAATCGCAGAAGTTCGGGACACGCTCTTCCGGCTGAACAGAGAGCGGAATATTACTTTTATCATATCCAGTCATATCCTGGAGGAGCTGTCAAAGATCGCCACCCATTACGGGATCATCCATGACGGAGTCCTGCTGCAGGAGCTGACAAGGGAAGAACTGCTGGCAAGGTGCAGCGAGCGGATCGAGCTGAAGACTGACGATACCCGGAAATCCTGTACCGTGCTGGATGAGATGGGAATCAGAAAATATAAGGTGATCGATGCAGATACGATTCACATTTTTGAGCGGCTGAATGACAGCGGCGAGATCACTATGAAACTGGCCGAAAAAGGTATCCGGACGATGGGGATCACAGTGAAAAATGAGGCTTTGGAGGACTATTATCTGAATCTTACGGGAGGTGCTGACAATGTTTAATCTGATCAAAATGGACCTGTACCGGATGTTTCATTCTGTTTCAACCTGGGTGATCCTGCTCCTTACAGTTGGAGTGGCTGTGTTTTGTATTGCTGCTACAAATATAGATGTCGAATTAATGGCGGAAGATCCTCAGTATGCTGAGGAAATGTTGGATGAAACTGAGGAAGAGGAAGCGGCAGCTAGTCAGGAACTGCAGCTGGGAATTTCCGCAGAATCGGATCCTCATTGGATATACGGCGATATCGACGCAGGAGATCTCCTTAGTGTAGAGATAAAAAGCGGGATTGTTACTCTTCTCGTTGTGATCTTTGCAGCGATCTTCGCCAACGCTGCGCAGAAGAACGGTTATATCAAGAATGTTGCAGGACAGCTGCCGGACAGAGGAATGCTTGTATTGTCTCAGCTGGCCGCAATGGCGGTACAGATTCTGCTGATGATTCTGATTTTTGCGGCAGTTGTTGTGGCTTCTGGAATGATCTTCTGGGGAGACAGGGTTTCTTTTGGTTCGGTATCAGATATCCTGCGTCTTCTCGGAATCCAGTATCTGCTAAATATGGGATTTGCGGCACTGATCCTCTTTCTGACGATTCTGACGAAGAGCTCAGCGTTCAGCATGACAGCCGGGATCTTTATGATACTGCGTGTTCTGACTCCTGTTTATTCCATCATAAACAGAGCTGTGGGGCAGATCAGTTCTTCCTGGAAGTTTGATATCAATAGCTATGTGCTGGAAGGAAATATAAATATGGCAGGCATAGATGCTTCTGCCGAAATACTGGTCCGGGCAGGTGTTGTGGGAACTGTTTTCCTCATCCTGTCCACGGTATTTGCCATGTTGATCCTGAAGAAAAGAGATGTAAGATAAATATGCCCTATGGCATAAGACAGGAGAGATGCATATGTTTATCTGGGCGTCAGCCGCATCAGCAGCTGCTGTAATATTGTTATTGATCATTGTATCCTACCGCCGGCAGATCAGGAAGATCTGCCGGCAGCTGGACTTTTTGAAAGAAAATAAAACAAATCTGAGGCTGACGTCAGATCTGCCCCTTCCGGAGATCGACGCCCTGATCGATGAGATCAATGAGGTGCTTGACCGGGCCCGTGAGATCCGGCAGGACACAAGGAACAGCGAGAGCCGTCTGAAGGAGACGATCACCAGCCTGTCCCATGATATCCGCACACCGCTCACTTCGCTGGACGGATATTTTCAGCTGCTGCAGCAGAGTGCTTCGGAAGAGGAGCAGAAAAAGTATATCCACATCATTCAGACCCGGATTTCCAGCCTGAAGGATATGCTGGAGGAACTGTTTACTTATACACGGCTGCAAGACGGAGAATACCGGATGGAGCTGGAACAGATAGATCTTGCAAAATGTGTGTATGATACAGTGTTTTCTTTTTATGATGATTTCCAGCAGAGAGGGATTGAGCCGAAAGCAGACTTCTGTGACGGTCATCTCTATATTACGGCAAATGAGGAGGCGATCCGCCGGACACTCCAGAACCTGATCCGGAATGCGCTGGTCCACGGGAAGGAGAAGATTGTGCTGGAACTGCAGCGTGCAGACGGGGAAGCTGTGTTCCGCTGCTCCAATGATACAGAGCATCCAGAGGAGATCGATATGGAGCAGGTGTTCAGCAGATTTTATAAGGCAGATTCCGCCAGAACCCATACTTCAGCCGGGCTTGGGCTGTCTATAGCCAGAGGTCTGGTGGAGCGGATGGGAGGCAGGATCCGCGCTGATCTGGAAGGAAATACATTTTCGGTGGAGGTTGTGTTTCGGAAGTTTAATATGTGTTGAGATTCTTTTTACTGCAACAAAAAAATTACACTGATTTGAATTTCCCTGCTGCTGGGAGTATGATATACTTTCTCTACGGAGTAATCGTGTTGCAGGGTGGCTGACCTCTATTCTACATAGAATGGGGGTGGTGCGGATGGACAAGAAACCATTTGATTTCAAAGATTTGATAGCTTTTGGAACGTTCATTTTAGCATTGCTGACATTCGTATTTACGTTCTGTCGATAATGCTTAAGGCATAGAAAAACCACCCTCAATAACTTTGACCGGTTAGGGTGGCATTTTCTATGTTTTCTCTATAGGTCAACCCCTTGTGGGCGGTTGCTCCTTTTTCATTAATAATATAGCATATCCGGCGGAAGTGCGCAATACCGTTACAATCTTTTACATGCTATAAGAACATGGAAGAACTTAAAGAAGAGTTCCTTGACGTTGCTTTTGAATATTACGAGCAGTATGTTGCAAATTACAGTAGGTCTGCAGATATCAAGCCCTATTTGCTTCTTCCTGTTTCCTATATCGAATTTGCAAAAGAAGAAACGAATCTGTTCCAACTGCTGTTTATTAGTGATATGGCCTTGAACATGTCGGAAACAAACGATTTTTATAAAGAAATCGGCAACGAAGGAAAAGCAAATGCATTTTCAGAAATGATCGGAGTACAACCAGAGAGAGGAAAAGGGATATTTCTGGACCTGTTTCTTTATTCGCATGGTATTGCTGTTTTGTCAGCGACTGGAAAACTGATATTTGACAGCAACAGTTCCGAAAAAATGCTGCAAAACTTTCTGTCAGTATATGTAAAAAATGGAAGTGGAAAGTCGGATGTGTAAAATGGAAACATCCAGATATCTGATAGATTATTATCAGTCTTATGATGAAGACAGCTAAAGGCGAAATTGAATATGATAAACTCGGACAAATTGCATGCTGCTCTACTTATCATTTTCAAAGAATGTTTACTTATATAGCTGGGATGCCTTTATCCGAGTATATCCGCAGAAGAAAGATGTCGTTAGCAGCTGTTGATCTGCAAGGTGGCCAAGCAAAAATTATTGACGTGGCAGCGAAGTATGGTTACACTTCGCCTACTGCGTTTAACAGAGCGTTCCGATCTGTTCATGGCATAAATCCTTCAGCGGTAAAGAAAGAGGGAGTAGCGATAAAATCATTTCCGCCTATTACAATTAAGATCACTGTCAAGGGAGTGGAAGAAATGAATTATCGGATTGAAACCAAAGAAGCATTTCGTATTGTTGGGAAGTCATTTCCACTTAGTAAAGAAATCGCACAGAACTTTTTGGAAGTGCCCCAGATGTGGCAGGGAGCAGTCTTGGATGGTGCGATTGAAAAAATTATCTCGCTGATGAATAAACAGCCACAGGGAGTCTTAGGTGTAAGTGCATGCAGTGATAATGAGGAATGGCGGTATTATATCGCGGTTTCTTCATCAACTGACATTGACAATTCACTGGAAGAGTATATGATTCCGGGTTGTACATGGGCTATTTTTCCCGGCGCCGGAACAGGAAAATCCATTCAAGAATTGGAGAAGCGCATTGTAACAGAGTGGCTTCCGACTTCTGGTTATGAGTTTACTGATGGACCAGACATTGAAGTGTATTTTGATCCTAATCCACAGAATACAACCTATGAGGTATGGATACCTGTAAAGAAGAAACAGCCTTAACCATCTAATAAACGTGAAATACATTCATAACTTAAAAAGCAGATGTACAGACATAATGCCGATAATATGCAGATTTGAAAATGCAGTTATCGGCTTTTCTAATTTTCGCGAGCAATGAGTCAAATGGAAAGACCAAACATTCGTTTCTCTTGCGTCTGATTATTTTTCGTACTATAATAACGAAAAGCATTATTTTTCTATATGTCATGCAGACAGTCAGTTCTGATATCTAAATATGAACTTTTTCCGCCGGAGATGTTTTGATTATTCCGGTGTCAAACAGAAATCTCAATGCTTTGAATCCCATTACAACAGCAGAGAGATTTCCTATAAGGTCAGCAGATATACCGGACTGGCTTCTGACAGCTACAGGTAGCCTGGGACTAGAGAGGCTGATACAGAGAGCAGTCAAGACCCCTAACTTTCCTCATTCCCTCAAGAATCTTTAGCGTCAAAAGCGGGCTGATTTATGTTACAATATCTTAATCAGATACCATATTTATTGATATGAACTATAAGAGGAAGGAGGAGAAAAGCGATGGCGTTTGACTACAAGAAGGAATATAAAGAATTTTACATGCCAGGGAAAAAGCCGGGCATCATTACCGTGCCGAGCATGAATTATATAGCGGTTCGCGGCCAGGGAGATCCGAATGAGGAGGATGGCGAGTATAAGCAGTCTATTGGACTCCTTTATGGCATAGCATTTACCATCAAGATGAGCAAAAAAGGTGATCATCAGATATATGGATATTTTGATTATGTAGTGCCGCCGTTGGAGGGCTTCTGGTGGCAGGAAGGCGTTCGGGGAATCGACTATGCTCATAAAGAAAGTTTCAAATGGATTTCTGTTATTCGTCTGCCGGATTTTGTAACGAAAACAGATTTTGAATGGGCAGTTCAGGAGGCAGCGGCAAAAAAGAAAACAGATTTCTCCAAGGTAGAATTTTTTACCTATGATGAAGGCTTGTGTGTGCAGTGTATGCATATCGGCCCGTATGATGATGAACCTGCTACAGTAGACTTGATGCATGAGTTTATGGAAAGCCAGGGCTATGTTCTTGATATTACGGATAAACGGATGCATCATGAAATCTATCTCAGCGATGCCAGGAGAGTTGCCCCGGAAAAGAGAAAGACAGTGATTCGGCATCCGATAAGGAAGGTGCTGTTATGAAAATAGAAATTGGGAAAGCTTTCCCGCAGTATTTTAAGCCGTCATATCCGGAGGAATTTGAACTGTTCTCACATTTTGAGGTGACAGCAGGCATACCGACCGTGTTATTCGCGATCACTACCTGGAAGGAAAATGGACAGCCCAATGTATGCTTTCATTCATGGAGCTGTTTTCACGGAGATAAGACTGCTTTTTTTGCTGTGATGGGAAATTTATATCAACATACCCATACTTATTCTAATATTCAAAGAGAAAAGTGTTTCTGCATTAATTTTCTTCCGATCAGCTGCTATGACAGATTAGTAAATACGATCCACCAAAATGATATGGAAGAAGATGAATTTGCAGCAGGGGATTTTACCCTTTGCAACGCAAAATCCATCCATGCGCCGGTTATCCGGGAGGCTTTTATCAATATGGAGTGCACCCTGAAGGATATACAGGACTTAAGCGGCGCAGGTATTACATCTATGGTCATCGGAGAAGTGCAGCATATTTCAGTTGATGCAAAATATGCACAGGGCTATGAACAGCGGTATGGGAAAGATGGATTTATGATGTTGATACCGGCGCCGCAGGACCTGGTCACTGGAGAGCCGAATCAGTCTGCGATCGCCACTGTCAGTATCGAAAAATATGACTGAGTAATTTCCGCAATAATTATTAAAACATTTATCAATGATCCAGCTATCATGCCTAATAGAATGGAGGAACGCAAATGTGCGACAGATCAGTTGTCAACATGGAAGCAGTCATTGATTATATTGAAAGTCATCTTGATGGAAAACTGGAATTAGAAATAGTTGCAGAGGCGGTTCATTATTCAAAATATCATTTGCATCGGCTGTTTGCAGAAACAGTGGGAATGACGATCCATGATTATGTGCAGCGCCGGCAGCTCACAGAAGCAGCAAAGCTGCTGGTCTTTTCTGACAGGTCTGTTATTGAGATCGCATTCATCTGCGGATATGGAAGCCAGCAGTCATTTACATCCGCTTTTAAGTCTATGTATAAATCGCCGCCTGCGGAGTATCGGGCCAAAGGGAGCTTTTATCCTTTGCAGCTGCGTTTTACCTTACATCGGGAAGTGGCTGCGAAGAAATTTACAAAGCAGAGCATCCGCATGGCGGAAAATGCAGATGTTTCTGACTGGATGAACCTGATGAGACTTGTTATTGACGGGTATCCCGTGATGGATGAAGCAGATTACCTGGAAAAACTGAAGGCGAGTATTGCAGAAAAGCGTGCGCTTGTACTAAGAGATGAAGAGATTCTAATTGGTGCGATAGCTTTTACTTATGTTCCAGGCAGCATTGTATTTTGGGGCATCCATCCCCAGTACCGTAATCGGGGACTTCAAAAGTTATTCCTGGATGTTTTAGCGGAGAAATATCTGCCTGGTCAGGAAATCAGCATAACAACCTATCGGGAGCGGGATAAAGCAGATACAGGGCAGAGGAATATGCTGATAAAGCTTGGTTTTGCTGAAAAAGAACTGCTGACGGAGTTTGGCTACCCTACGCAGCGATTTGTGCTTCCTCCTGAAAAACAGGAGGATATAAAACATGGATGACACACAGCACGGAGGCTGGCGCAAAAAGATTTTTCTTTTCCTGACCAGTCAATGTATCACACTTTTTGGTTCTACACTTGTACAGATGGCACTTGTCTGGTACGCAGCCATGCAGACATCCAGCGGGGGATGGGTGGCTGCTTTTACTGTCTGTTCTTATCTGCCTCAATTTCTTATTTCATTTTTAGGCGGCGTATGGGCAGATCGATACAATAGAAAAAGATTGATCATAGGTTCAGATATACTTATTGCATTAGTTACATTTATAATGGTAATGAAAATTCCGTATATTTCAACAGAACCGGATCTGCTTGGCGGACTGCTGGTGATGTCGGCCCTTCGATCTCTGGGCGCAGGCATACAGACTCCGGCCGTCAATGCTGTTATTCCGCAGCTGGTCCCGGAAGATCAGCTGATGAGATATAATGGCATAAATGCTACTATGCAGGCTATCGTAAACTTTGCGGCTCCAGCGGCGGCAGGAGCAGTCTTCGCAGTCAGCACATTGCGAACAATGATCATGACAGACGTTGTTACAGCAATCATCGGAACCGGACTGCTGTCCTGTCTGAAGCTTCCGGAACAGGATTCCCAGGATAAAACAGCTGGCATTTTTGCTGAGATGAAAATCGGCGTTAAGTATGCTTTTGCCGATAAAATGATCAGCAAACTCCTGATCATCTATGGACTGTTTACATTTTTGTGTGTCCCGGCGGGCTATCTTGCGGGACTTCTTGTAAGACGTGTATTCGGTGATACATACTGGTATCTTACCGCGGTAGAAGTAGTTGGGTTCGCAGGCATGACAGCAGGCGGAGCTGTGATGAGTTTCTGGGGCGGATTCAAGTGCCGGGAGAAGACTTTAGCAGCCGGCCTTTTCGCATTTGGTATTTTTGCAATTGGAATGGGGATCTCTGAAAGATTTATTATATACCTGACATTTATGCTGTTTTATGGTGTGGCGCTGACGATGATTCAGACATCTCTTACGACAATGCTGCAAGAGAAAACAGATGTGTCCATGCAGGGGCGGGTATTCGGTCTGCTCAGCACAATGTATGCAGGTTTTTTACCTATCGGCATGGCGGTATTCGGACCTTTGGCTGATATCATTCCCTTGCAGTGGATCATGATTGGAACAGGGATTCGAATCCATTTCCTGCCGTAGATATATGTCATCAAGCCGGATTCTCTTTTTGTTCTCCTGCAATTTCAGCGATGCTGTCTTCGTCCATTTTCAGTTCAGCAGCAATCTGTGAGACTGTCCTGCCGTTGGACAGCATAGTACATATGATCTGATGAAGCATCTCCGCTCTTCCTTCTGTCAGGCCATCCTTATAACTGTCTTCTCTCTCCATTTCGATGTGTTTCCGGGCATCATATTCATAGATACTCACCTTCATCGCCTCCGCTCTGTTCTTTTTCAGAAAATCTTCAAGAATCCCTTCCCGGATGCATTCAGTGATAGCCTGTTCCACCGCTTCCCTCAGCGGCATCTTCTTAGCGTATCTCCGGACACGGTCTGTGTACTCCGCGTACTCGCGGAGGGTCTGGCAGGTCTCCATCAGCTGGGGATTGTGTCCCTTGTTGATGTTCAGCACCACCACTTCCAGTTCCAGGGCGGGATGCCCTTCCTCTATATAATACATATCTGACAGTTTCTGCAGTTCCCAGTCCGGACGTTATTCCTCCCCATTGTAAAAGACAAAGAAATGAGGAGAAGGGATCTTGATCTGTTTCCTGCCATAGATGTTCATGTCCTTTGTCAGGTCGGAAAACTGATCCGCCACATAAAGCAGATCCCTCAGGGGCATATTCGGATTCGGAGTGGACTGATGCTCATACAGATGCAGACGGATCTCAAGGACTATGAGAGAAAGATCATTTTTGAGTCCCATGTAGATGGCATTCTCCAAAGTAACAATCTTAAGAATATCCGGATCTGTATAGTTGGTGCCGCTGATGGCATTGTACAATTCCAACAGCTTTGTTTTGTCCTGAAAGAGCATGGCGAAAATACTTGATTTGTATTCGCGGTTGACAGTGTTCTCAGTGGGTGTCGTTTTTTTCGGCATAAATCAACCTCCTTTTTCTGTAGTGCAGAAGATTTCACTTTTCAACTGAAAACACGTTCTTCTTGGCTGCGCTCCGTATCAGATCTCTTGTTCCAGGCTTTCTGTGGCTGTCAGAAGCCAGTCCGGTGTATCCGCTGACCTTAAAGGAAATCTCTCTGCTGTTGTATTGGGATCCAAAGCATTGAGATTTCTGTTTGACGCCGGAACATCCGAAGACTTTTCCGGCAGATAAAAGTTCAGGTATAGATATCAGAACTGACTGTCTGTATGACATATAGAAAAATAATGCTTTTCGTTATTATAATATGGGAAAAGATAAGATTCAAGCGAAACAAATGTTCACTCGTTCTCTGGTGTCCGTAATAAACGAGCTGTGTTTCACCAGCGGCCACGCTTCCACTCGGAGTGGAACAGTAACGACAAAAGAAAACTTCTTAGCGCCAAAAGCGGGATGATATATGTTACAATATCATAAATAATACTACATGCTTCTTGAAATATCAGATGCAGTCCGAAAAAGACGGGACAAAGAAGAAATATGATGAATGAGAAAATACAGAAAGAATTTTTAAAACAGGAAAAAGAAGATCAGGCAAGGATGACGGTATGTTTTGATAAAGCAGTCAGAGAAGAACTGGATCATCCTGAAAGATATCTTCAATTACTAAAGAAAAAGAAGTATCATCCGGAAGAGATTCTCCGTCTGTCTGTAAAGAATACTCCCGTAAGAGTTTCTTCTGAGATCAGCATCAGAAAGCATACGTTATGTCAGATTCCATATTATCATACTCATGACTTTTATGAACTGGTGTATGTGTACCGGGGAAAAGGCGGCCAGTATCTGGCAGGGGAGAGAGAACCGCTATGCTGGAAAGCAGAAATGAACTTTATTTATTCCGGCTGACTGAGAGTGATGATTTTTCAGTCAGTCATCTGATGGAGGCTCTGATGATGGAACTGTATAGGGAAAAGGGATACTCTGCCGCGGCAGTCAGAAGTATGATAATGCTTCTTATGGTTGGTCTGGACCGGGCAAAGATGGAACGTCAGAGCAGATCGTTTTTCTACACTGTGACTGATTATATACAGAGTCATATCCGTTCGGCGGAACTGGACGAACTTGCCTCACAGATGGGATACAGCAGCAGACACCTGGCACGAAAGCTCACAGAGGAAACAGGAAGCACCTTTTCAGATCTGCTTACACATATCCGTCTGCAGAAGGCCGCGGAGCTTCTGGCTGACACAGACCTTATTATCGAAGAGGTTGCCTGCCAGGCCGGTTATAAGAACAGCTCCGGTCTGTATAAGAGATTTCAGGCTGTATATGGAATGTCTCTGGGGGAGTACCGGAGACTTTACCGCGGCTGAAATTCAGCAGGGATATTGTTCATCCGTTCTCAGGCATCCGCCATAAATGAGCTGTGTTACCCCGGCGGCTACGCTTTCGCTCGGAGTTGAGCGCAGCGGACACATAAGGCCGCAGAGCACGCGGCCTAAGTGCCGGCGCTCCACTACGGGCCTTCGTGGCAACACAGCTTATTTATGGCTGGTTACCGAGAATCGTCTGAACAATAACAGATGTCCTTTCAGGAAAGAAATCTGTCCTCCGGGGAAATTGATAATATGGTTGAAATTATGGTACTGTCAATATACAGAGAATGCTGTATATTGGCAGTTATTATTATGTTAAGAAAACGGCAGATAAGAGAGGTATAGATATGAAGAGCAGGACGAAAAACAGATTGTCAGAAGAAAAGATCAGGGAACTTGTCCGGATTCATTTCGGACAGGACTGCAAGACAGGGAAGATCACAGAACTGAAAGGCGGCATGTTTAATGCCATATACCGCATCGAACGGATAAAAGAAAAGGATGCCATCATCCTGAAGGTGGGCGTGATCCCGGGAACCACGCTTCTTACCTATGAACGTGACATTATGCCGGTAGAAGTTGAGTGTTACCGTATGATCCGTGAGCAGACTACAGTTCCGGTTCCGGAAGTCCTGGCGTATGATTTCAGCAAGAAGCATATTTCAAGCAATTATTTCTTTATGACGGAGCTGACAGGGGTAACATTCTCCAGTGTGATGAAAAAGATGAGTCAGGAGAATGTAGACCTGATACGGGAAGAACTTGCAGGGTATCTGTATCAGCTTCATGGGATTAAAGGTAAATACTTCGGATATTTCACAGAAGATAAGAGCAGGCAGTATTCCTCGTGGACAGATGCCTTCTGGCATATGTTTCATCAGATTTTGTCTGACAGCAGAGAACATGGAGTCAGGCTGCCCTATCAGCAGATGCAGGCAGCACTGAGAAAGCATCTGGAATGTCTGGAAGACGTAAAGGAGCCGTCATTGGTGGAGTATGACTGTCATGAGGGAAATATCAGCTGTACAGGATGTATATTCTTACGATCATGGCGGCAGAGACATTCCGGTATGGCTTTGTGTACGGTAAGCTGCAGGAAATGTGGGCAAAATGGGAAATCCGCAAATGTCTGCGCAGACTGGAAGTGTGAAAGTATGAGCAGAAAACATGACGGCATAAGTGGGAAATATGACGGTATAAGCAGAAAATATGACAATATAAGAGGAAAATATAATAATACAGAAGATAAGCGGAAAATGATGGAAGAGATGCCGATCGCAAGACTGCTCTGGAAGATGTCCGGCCCATTTGTGATCGGAGTAATGGCTTATAACCTGTACAACGTGTTTGATACTGTTTTTGTATCTCATGGAGCAGGAACGGATGCGGTGGGCGGTGTTGCTGTATCTTTTCCTTTATTCATCTTCCTGTCAGCAGTCTCTTCCACGTTGGGAAGCGGCGCGGCATCGGTCATATCCCGTGCGCTTGGAGAACGGGACAATGAAAAGGCGGCAAAAGCAGCTGCAAACACATTTCTGATGTTTTATACAACAGCTGGCAGGACAGGGAATTTCTATGGCGATGAGTATCTGGTTCTTTTATCTGTCCGGAAAAAGTGTGCATCATTTCAGACTTCGGCATTTCAAGCCGGATCTTCGCCTTATGTGGGAGGTGGTCGGAATAGGGCTTCCTTCTTTCCTGCAGCTTTCCGGACAGTCTGTTTCAATGGTCATTGTCAATCAGTTCCTGAAAAAATATGGCGGAGATCTGGCAATCAGCTCTTATGGGATTGTATATAGGATCGTAGTTTTCGTCCTCTTTCCGATCCAGGGGCTTGCCCAGGGTCTGCAGCCGGTGATTGGATATAATAAAGGTGCAGGCTGTCAACGAAGAGTAAAACGGGCTCTTTTTACAGCTTCCGCAGCAGCCGGTACTTACGGAGTCTTTGCATATATCAGCACCCTTCTGTTTGCCGAAGTATTTATGAAGATATTTACTTCGGATACTGCAGTGATCGAGACGGGAGTCCATATTCTTGTGATCGTAAATGCAGCGGTTCTGTTCAGTGGGATACAGAGTATGCAGACAACCTATTTTCAGGCCGCGGGAAAGAAGATACGGGCATTGATCATGGCACTTTGCGGGCAGCTGCTCTGCTTCGTCCCCTGCGTTCTGATCATGAGCAGGCTGTTCGGACTGGAAGGAGTATGGTTTTCCTTCCCGGGGGCGTCCCTGCTATCCCTGGTGATTTCCAGTGTACTGACAGCAATACAGTTGAAATACGAGAGAAACTGAATCAAGGCCGGATCATCAGGGTTCGATTCTGCCGGAATCAGACATCAGATATCCGGGAATGCTCAGTATGCCGGCGGAGATCAGCTGAGCTGCCAGGGCGATGAACTGGTCTTTCGGAATTCGCTTTTTATCGGAGACCCATTTCCGGTACATGGCAAGTGCGCTGGAATTCAGGTAAGTGATCAGGATATTCTTGGTATAGATATCTGTATCTTTCAGATAGTCGAAGTGTACCTGGACTTTATCGGTGATCTTCCTGTTGATACCTGCCCGTTCGGCCAGTGCCTTGATGGTGATCTTTTCGAAATCTGTCTCCAGAAGCATTTCCTGAAAAGCTGTCTGGGCGGCGAGATTACTTACAAAAAACTTGGAAAGACAGGAATGGATGTGTCTCCGATCTGTCTTGGCTGTATGGGGTTTGGCGACCAGGCGCGCTGGCCGAGACCGTGGCTTCTTGATCGGGAGAAAAGCACAGAGATCGTAAAAGAGGCTCTCAGGCTGGGAGTCAACTGGTTTGATACTGCCAATATGTACTCACTGGGAGCAAGTGAGGAGTACCTGGGATATGCTTTGAAGAAGCTGGGCGCACACCGGGAAGAACTGGTGATCCAGACAAAAGTAAACCAGAGGATGGGACTGGGACCGAACCGGGAAGGTAATTCCCGCAAAGAGATCATGTTTGAAATCGATGAAAGCCTGAAACGGCTTCAGATGGATTATGTCGATGTGTATATCCTTCACAGATGGGATTACAATACTCCGATCGAAGAGACGATGGAGGCTTTAAATGATGTGGTGAAAGCCGGAAAAGCACGGTACATAGGAGCGTCTGCAATGCATGCATGGCAGTTCGAAAAGGCATACCGGATCGCGGAGCAGCATGGCTGGAGCAACTTTATTACCATGCAGAACCACGTGAATCTCCTTTACAGAGAGGAAGAGAAGGAGATGATACCGGCATGTAAAGATGCAGGTGTTGTATGTACGCCGTACAGCCCTCTTGCGTCCGGAAAGCTGGCAACTCCGTGGGGCGTTGAAAACGACCGCTCCGGAGATGTGAAGGTGCAGCAGAAGTATAAAAAGAGCGAGGCACTGGACAAACCAATTGTGGACCGCGTAGAAAAACTGGCAAAAGAAAAAAGTGATGAAGAACGGCTGGATGTCGCACTGAAAAGAGAAGTGGGAGTATCTGCGGAGGACATCGATATTGTGATCCTTTCTCACCTGCACTGGGATCATGCGGGGCAGATGGATCTGTTCCCTAATGCAGAATTCTGGGTGAGAATGGATGATGTGATCGATTCCATTAATCCGATTGACAGATATAAAGGCACTTATGAATCTTTAATCACGCCCCTTTTTCTGAACATCGAATTTCACGTGGAAGATTAGTTTTCGGGCATTTGTCCCATGCTCTCTTTCCGTGGCGCCTTCGTATTATAAAGCATAAGAGTATGCGGCAGAGAGCTTCGGATAACGGAACTGATATATGGAAGCATTTTTTCTTTGTTTATCAGGGAAGGATTTGTAATCCCTTCCGTAACCAGTCCGGCAAGAGCCTCAGTATAAAAATGACATAAAAACTCCTTGAAATCATCTGCGACAGACAGGTTCAGCCGGCTCTCGAACTGATTGATCAGTGAAGAAATGATTTCAAGAAAATCATTGTAAAAGAACCGCTTCAGCTCGCTCTGTCCCACGGAAAAATAGATATTATTCAGGAATTTCTCATTTTCCACGATATAATCCAAAACAAACCCAATCGCTTCTTCATAGTCTAGCATCAGGTCAAAATGCTTTACAACATCGATTGCTTCCTGTTCAAGCGTCCATTTCAGCAGATCGTTGATATCCTCAAAATGATAATAAAATGTATTCCGGTTCAGCCCGCAGTTCTGTGTGAGCTCACGGACCGTGATCTTTGAAAACGATTTCTTGCGGATAAGTTCTTTCAGTGACTCCGCAAGCATCTTTTTAGTATTAAAAGTGGTGGATTCGTATTTCATCAGAAGTTTTTGCTCCTTTTTGCAAATAGTTTTAAGACTTGCTCTGACAAATGCCGGCAGGGAATCTGAGCCAAGGCCGAAGAGTCCTTTCCAACTAATATCTTAGTCGAGGTGAAAAGAAAAATCAATCTATAGGACTTAGACAATTTTGTTCATATGCCTAAAATTCAGACACATGGCTAGGTCTGCTGATTTTCATTTCGGGATACCGTGCATAAAATAATGTCTGAAATGAAAACAAAGGAGGAATAGATGATGAATATATGTATCAGCAGAGAATTTGGAAGCGGCGGCCATGACATTGGAGAACAGATCGCCATGCAGACAGGATACAGGTTCTTTGACCGGAAACTGGTGGAGGAGGCGGCAGAGAGAAGCGGAATTGCCGTGGAACATCTGGAGAAGGAAGATGAGAAAAAGGCGAATCCCTGGCTTCACAACGTGTGGTACGAGTCAAAGGACGAGAACCTTCGCGGACTTTCGGCCAATGATATCCTGTTCCGGGTACAGAGCAGATACATTCTCGAATGTGCCAGAAAGGGCAACAATGTTTTTGTGGGAAGATGTGCGGACTATGTTCTGAAAAAGGCGGAGATCCCTCATGTCAGCATCTTCATCACGGCGCCTTATGAAGACCGTGTATTCCGAATCATGGAGCGCCGGCATCTCTGCGAAAAGGATGCGCAGACATTGGTGAGAAAGACAGATAAGAGGCGAAAGGCATATTACAACTATTATACAGAAGGCGGATGGGGAAAACCTGACAACTATGATCTCTGCATCAACAGCAGCTGGAAAGGAATCCGGAAAACGGCGGATATACTCAGAACATATCTGGAAGAAGGGGACAGTGAAGATGACAGAATATAAATATGATGTAATCCTGTATGCGCCCATAGGAGAACGCTCCGGACAACTTTTGCTCCGGACAGAAGGCAGAGCGGTGAAAGGAGAACTAAAGATCCTGAGACGGAGTACAGAGCTGACCGGAATCATCTGCGAGGACGGCAGTCTGGAAGTTGAGGGAGAGCTCGTCACTTTAATGAAGAGAATACCCTATTCGGCAGAGGGCAGGATAAGCGGAGACGATATACAGATGACGCTGTACGCCGGGCGCAGGACTTATGAACTGACCAGTATAAATAAGACAGAGAAAGCGGGGGAAAAGGCATGAGAAAATTATATCAGGCGATCGTAAACCATCCGCGCTCCATCATTACGACATTCATACTGGCTGCGGTGATCTCATTATTCTGCCAGAGCATGGTTGAAGTCAACTATGACATAAAGGATTATCTTCCGGAGGAGTCGCCGTCTACTGTAGCGCTGGATAAGATGGAGGAAGAATTTGAGGGAGGTATTCCAAATGCCAGAGTTATGATCCGTGACGTTACAGTTGCAGAGGCGCTGGAATACAAGGAACAGCTCTCAGAGTGCACCGGAGTTGCAGATGTGATGTGGCTGGATGACGCGGCAAATGTAGAGCAGCCTCTTGAAACGATAGACGAGGAAGTTGCGGAGACCTATTACAAAGACGGAAACGCATTGTTTACGGTCACGGTGGATGAGAATGAGATCCTTGACGCTGTGGATGCCATGGACGCTGTCGTTGGAGACCAGGGCGCCATGAGCGGTGATGCAGTCTCCACAGCGGTCGCAACGACCAGTACAGTAAGCGAGATATATAAGATCGCGGCGTTCGCCGTATTATTTGTATTCTTTATGCTTTTCCTGACTACGACCTCCTGGGCGGAACCGGTGATCGTCATGGCAGGACTGGGAATCGCGATTGCGATCAATGCGGGAACCAATCTGATTTTTGGGGAGATTTCTTTTGTGACCAATGCTGCGGGGAATATTCTGCAGCTTGCGGTTTCGCTGGATTATTCAGTATTCCTGATCCACCGGTTTGAAGAATGTATGAGGACCACGGCAGATCCGAAGGAAGCAATGGTGGACGCTCTGTGCAAGTCTACGAGCTCCATCCTGTCCAGCGGGCTGACTACAGTCATCGGATTCCTGGCTCTGGTATTCATGCAGTTTAGGATCGGCCCGGATCTGGGGCTTGCTCTGGCAAAAGGGGTGTCATTCAGCCTGATCACAGTCTTTGTATTTATGCCGGATTTAATCCTGACGATGAACGGGTGGATGCATAAAACGCACCATAGAAGACTTCTGCCGGATTTCCATCGGTTCGGCCGTGGCGTGAGAAAGGTCATGATCCCGATGGTGGCGGCCTTTGTTGTACTTATCGTACCGGCTTATCTGGCATCCAACAGCAACACGTACTATTACGGATCGTCCTATATCTTCGGAGAAGACACAGAACTGGGGCAGGATACGGCAGAGATTGAGAAAACATTCGGGAAGAATGATACCTATGCGCTGATGGTGCCGGCAGGAGATACGGAAAGGGAACAGCGGCTCTCCGATGCACTCCATGAGATACCGGAAGTGACGGATATTATTTCTTATGTGGACACAGTGGGGGCGCAGATTCCAGAGGAATATCTGGATGCCGATACGGTTGCCCGGCTTATTTCAGACGATTACAGCCGTATGGTCATTACCGTGGATGCGGACGCCGAGGGAGAAGCGGCGTTTAAGCTGATTGAAAATGTAAGAGATACGGCGGAAGAATATTATCCGGGAGAATGGTATCTTGCCGGGGCAGGTGTAAGTACCTACGACCTGATGGATACGATCACGGCGGATATGGTGAAGGTAAACCTGATCGCGATCGCAGCGGTATTTGTCGTACTGCTCCTGACAATGAAGTCGATCTCCCTTCCGGTTATTCTGGTGCTTGCTATTGAGACAGCTGTATGGATTAATCTGTCGATTCCCTACTTCAAAGACTCGACGGTATTTTACATTTCTTATCTGATCATCAGTTCAATTCAGCTCGGAGCGACAGTAGATTATGCAATCCTGACTACGGAGAGGTACATGGAGTTCCGGCAGACTATGGGCAAGAAAGATGCAATCACAGAGACAATTGCGGCAGTCACTACATCTGTGCTGACTTCAGGCAGCGTCCTTGCAGTAGTAGGTTATCTGCTTGGGGCAATTTCTTCCCATGGCATTCTATCACAACTTGGGACTTTCCTGGGAAATGGAAGCCTGTTGTCACTGACGATCGTATTGTTTGTCCTGCCGGGACTCTTGTACCTGTGTGACGGACTGATCCAGAAAACTACACTTCACACGGAGCTTTACAAAGAGAACGGGAAAAAGCAGAAAAAGGGATCGATAACTTGCCGTCCGCAGGAAGCGGAAAATTAAGAAGGATAGAAAGAAGGAGAATACTATGAATCGAAACAGAAGAATCACATATTTAAAAAGAACAGCGACAGCGGCTGTGTGCTTCAGTCTGACGGCGGTAAACGCACTGCCTGTAATGGCTGCGGAATCGCCGGAAAAGGAAGAAAACGTATATGCAAGCCTTGCAGATGACGGTACTGTAGAAGGAATCTACGTGGTCAATGAATATGATCTGGAAAAAGACACAAAGATCACAGACTACGGGGATTATACAGAGGTCACGAACCTGTCGTCAGAGGATGAGATCACAGAGAATGGAAATGAATATACAGTAGAAGGCAGGAAGGGCAAGTTCTACTATCAGGGCAATCTGGAGTCAAAAGCCCTGCCCTGGGAGATTTCAATTTCTTACTATCTGGATGGGGAGAAGATATCAGCGGATGATCTGGCAGGAAAGAGCGGCAGCCTTGAGATCCGCATCTCAATAAAGAAGAACGAGGATGTCAAAGGAGACTATTTTGACAATTATCTGCTCCAGACCACGGTCACGCTTGATTCCGAGAAATGCAAGGATATTCAGGCGGAGGACGCTACAGTAGCAAATGTAGGATCTGATAAGCAGATCCTCTACAATATCATGGCAGGACAGGAGAAAGAGATCTCTATTACAGCGGAGGTGACAGACTTCGAAATGAGCGGGATCGCATTTCAGGGGGTGCCCATGTCCTTTGCCATTGATACAGACAGCCTGGATCTGTCCGAACTCTATGACCGGACAGATGAACTGAAGGATGCGACGGTGGAACTGGACGATGGCGCGTCTGTTCTGAAAGATGGAACAGCAGAGCTTGCTGACGGGAGTGGACAGCTGCTGGATGCAGTCAGAAGCCTGACCGGCGGAGCGGGAAGTCTGGTAAGCGGCGTGGATGGCGCGGCATCGGGCGGCAGCAGTCTGGTCAGCGGAAGCAGGGAGCTTGACAACGGGATCAGTTCCTACCTGGCAGGCGTGTCTTCTGCATCCTCCGGCGGAGCATCGCTTTCGGATGCTGTACACATCCTGAAGAATGGAACAGGATCTCTGACGGATGGAACATCACAGTTGAAGAGCGGTACACTTACCTATACAGCTGGTGTAGACAGCTATGTGGATGGTACGCAGCAGTATGTGGAAGGTGTGAACAGCCTGTATGAGGGGGCAAAACAGTTAGAGGGACTGAAAGATCTGGGACAGGTATCTGCTGGAGTGTCTGAACTGAGCGGCAGCACACAGCAGCTTCTCGCAGGCGCGGGAGAGCTTTCAGATGGACTGGGCGCTCTTCAGGAACAGCTTCATGCCATCGATGGAACGGCCGATGCAGAACAGATGGAAGAACTGATCGGAAAAATAAAGGAATTGTCCGCAACATTGGGAAATATGCGGACAGAAGCGGAAAAGATGATTGGTCAGTACAATGAAGCAGCAGAAAAGATTGGCGAAGCGGCGCAGATCATATCGCAGGCAGAGGATGAACTGCAGGCAGAGGCAGAGAGTGCGGGACAGCAGCTTGACGATGCCGGCGCGGAACTTACTGATCAGGTAGGTTCCGCCAACAGCCAGATCAGCAAAGCGAATGAGGCGCTGTCTTCCGCAGCATCCTCTGCGAACAGCCAGATCGATCAGGCGATTGCTGCTGTCAGGGCGGCAATGAGCAGCGGAGCCATAGATGAAGCGACAGGGAACTCCCTGATCGCTGACATGGAAGAATCAAAAGTGCAGGTTCAGAGTGCGGATTCTGTTTCTGTAACGATTCCAGACACGGACGTTTCAATATCCGGTAATATATTCGGGCAGCTTGACGATATCGCATCAGAACTTGAACAAATACAGTCCGGAACAACAGAGACTCTTACAACGATCAGCGATGAGATGAGAGCGGCATTACTAGCGCTGAACAACATTGACATGTCTTCCATTAATAATCTGAGACAGCTGACAGAGAGTGTGGATGCACTGAAGGAAGGTGCGGACCAGCTTGAGGCAGGTCTCTCTCAGATGTCTCAGGGGCTTATCGTCATGGAAGAACAGACCGCAGCATTACCAGAGGCAGCAGAGGGAATCGGTTCTCTGCTGGACGGATTCGAGACACTGACCTCACAGAATGACATTCTGATCGAAGGCGGCAACACATTGAAGGATTCATCCGATGCGCTGAACCAGGGTGCAGAAGAAGTGGACAGCGGCGCAGCCCAGTTAGACGCAGGCGCGGAGTCAATGGCGCAAGGAATGGAAGAACTGAACGCTGGTCTGAAAGAACTGGAGGAAAAGGGCGCAGATCTGGAAAGCGGAAGCGGCAGCCTGACACAGGGCGCAGAAACTCTCTCAAGCGGACTCGCCCGGCTGCAGGCAGGCGTAGCGACGTTAAGCTCAGGCGCGTCTGCTTTTGAATCAGGGGTGTCAAGCCTTGCGGACGGTGCGGAAGAACTGGATAACGGCGCTGCACGGATGAAAGACGGAACTGCCCAGTTCCGGTCAGAGACAGCAGATATTGACAGAGAGATCGAAGATGAAATCGATCAGATGATTGAAGAATTCTCTGGCAAAGATTATGTTCCGGCATCATTTGTATCTGATATGAATGCGAATGTGGAGGCGGTTCAGTTCGCATTCCAGACAGATCCGATCAGTATTGAAGAAGAGACAATAGAGGAAGCGGCAGAAGAACCGGAGAGCTTCTGGGATAAGATTAAAGATCTGTTTGAGTAGTCAATAGCATTTTTCAGATATCATCCGGAAGCGGAGCGGATTTATTGGATAATCGTATTCTGAGAGCGGGAATATGTGGGGATTGGTCACTTGTTTCTGGGTGTCCGCTATCAAGGCACTGTGTTGCCCCGGCGGCCGCGCTTTCGCTCGGAGCATAGCGCAGCGGACACATAAGGCCGCAAAGGACGCGGCCAAAGTGCCGGCGCTCTGCTACGGGCCTTCGTGACAACACAGTGCCTTGATAGCTGGATATTGAGAAACAGTTGGGCATCTCCCCACGTCCCGCTCTCAGAAAGGCTCATCCTGCCGTCCGCCCCGCTTCCTGCACTGTTCAGATCGGAAATGCTATTGCCCAAACAGGCCAAAACGGCCGTATATTGATGAATCTCTCTAATTGTTAAATTTGCAAACTGTACATATTCGATATTGACAGTATATACTCCCTGTGCTATACTGTACTCATTAAATAAGTACAGTATTAACAAGGAGTGATCATATGTATAGCGGAAACAGTCGGGCTGAGTATATTTCCATCAGCCATTTATCAAAAAAGTTTGATAAAGATTATGTTCTGAAAGATGTGAATGCTGTCCTCAGAGAGGGAGAAATCATGGGCTTCCTCGGCCCAAGCGGCGCCGGGAAAACAACAACCATCAAGATTCTGACCGGACAGCTCCGTCCCACATCCGGAGAGGCCAGAGTCCTCGGCATCAACTGTGATGAGATCGACGAGAGGATCTATGAGCAGATCGGTATCGTGACAGATTCAAGTGGTGTATATGAGCGGATGAGCGTGTATGATAACCTGAAATATTTCGCCAGGCTGATGAATGCGCCTCTTGAGAATATTGATCCGCTGCTGAAGCGCATCGGTCTTTATGAGCACCGGAAGAAGCCGGCAGGAAAGCTCTCAAAGGGGCAGAAGCAGAGACTGGTGGTAGCCAGAGCGGTGCTCCACAAGCCGAAGGTCCTTTTCCTAGATGAACCGACAAGCGGTCTGGATCCGTCTACAGCGCTGGAGATCCATGAGATGCTGCAGGAACTGAAAGAGAGCGGCATGGCTGTCTTTCTGACCACACATAACATGGAAGAGGCGACAAAGCTCTGTGATCATGTGGCGCTTTTGAATGAAGGAGTGATCATGGAGTACGGGACGCCGGAGGAGATCTGTCTGAAATATAACAGAGACAAAAAGTACAAAGTACAGCTTACGGACGGCTCCCGATTTATCTTAAGACAGAATCAGGAAACAGCGGAGAAGATCATGAGCTGGATCGGCGGGAACCGGATCGAGACGATCCATTCCTGTGAGCCCACACTGGAAACTGTATTTTTAGAAGTGACAGGGAGGGAATTAAAATGAAGGCGATGACAGCAAAACCCATTCACCTGAGAAAGTCTGTACCGGAAGAACGGATTTGAGAGGTGATCAGATGGAAATTATCTTAAGCAATGCAAGCGACCGGCCGATCTATGAACAGATTACCTCGCAGATCAAGGAAATGATCATGAAAGGTGAACTAAAACCCGGAGAGGCAATGCCATCCATGCGGAAACTGGCCAAAGAGCTGCATGTAAGTGTCATTACTACACAAAGAGCCTATGAGGATCTCCAGAGGGACGGATTTATTGTTACAGTGCCTGCAAAGGGGACTTTTGTCTCAACCCAGAACCAGGATTTTATCCGGGAGGAAAACCTGCGGCGGATCGAGAAGCTTCTCTCGGACGCCGCGGCTCTCGGACGGGAAAACGGTCTGTCATTGGAAGAACTGCAGAATACGCTGGAACTTGTATACACGGAGGAATAATGTGATGGAATATGCCATACAGGTGAGGAACCTGACAAAAAATTCAAGACTCGCTTGCGAGTCTTGGCGCGGGATTCGGGTCAGCTTTAGCTGACATAATACATCTCCGAATCCCTGCGCAGCCTCGCGGAGCGTATATCAGATGGGGGATTGACACCCGCCACTGAT
>DXCZ01000091.1 GCA_019115765.1 Candidatus Mediterraneibacter stercoripullorum
AAACAAAGAAGTCCCTTTTCAAGATAAGTAGTGATGAGCCAAACTCCGTCGGTTTCACCAAATAGCATGTCCTAACTTGAGAACAGCCACAAGCAAAAGGTGATTTGCCTCGTGCTTGTGGCTGTTTTGCATTATCAGTCGATTTGCATACATTGTTATATGCGTTTTTGTAATATCAAACAAATATTTATTTGTTTTTAGGCAAAGGGAGAAATAGCCACTGATACAGTCTGAACGCAAACACATCGTAGTTTACTTGAGAGAGACTCGTAAAAAGGCCACTCATGCTGGACACAAAGAATTGGATACCGCAGAGGGTATAAGGAACATGGCTTCAAATGGCATTGAGAAAGGCAACTCCTCTTTTCGTCTGACCACCCATACAGAAGTGAACGGCGGGAAGCGGCGCGGCGGCGTTGTGCCAGAGAGAACAATGTTTCTGACAGACTGAAATGAGGTAGATTTGTTCACAGCATTATAGTATAATCTTCCTAAATAACAGAGCGACAAACTGAAATTTTACAAGGGGTAATTGCTATGAAACATCAAAAAATCCGCTTAATAATTGTGATAGTATTTGTTTTAATAGCTGCTTTGGCTATATGGTATTTTACGCCAACTACTTTTTTAAGCGAAGTTAACCCGTCCGATATAAGATGCATATCTGTGTTTGATGGCAATACAGGCGAACGTTTTGATTTTAGTGATGCAGAAGAAATACGCTATGTTGTAGAAAATATACAAAGCACCAGAATGAAGAAAGATACACTCTCCATAGGATATATGGGTTATAGATTTCGTATAAGTTTCTTTGATGAAAATGGAAAGGAAATTGAGAGTTTCATTATAAATAGTTCCGACACGATTCGCAAAGACCCATTTTTCTATCGTTGTGACGGCGACCTGTGTTTTGATTATTTGAAAGAGCTTGAAGAAAAATATTCAAGCTAATTCCCAATTATCAGGAATCTTCCTGCCCGTTTTCCTTCTGTCCCACATAGAACATCCGGGCATATTCTCTCGGATAGATATTGCCCACCTCGGATACCGGTCCGGCAAAATATCTGTAGCTTTCAAAATCATACGTAGTAAATTCCGGTTCCGCTTCATCCAGCCAGAATGCCTTTACCCCGATATCCGCATAGTTCTTTCTGATCTTTTCCCACACATATTTCCTGGTACGTGGATTTGTCGCATCAAGAAATACATTGTTGCCGTGGAATACCATCTGTACATCAATACCGGAATTAGCCTTGACCAGAAGCCCCTGCTGCTTCATTTCCTCGTAATTTTCACTTCTCCAGTCTATCTGGGGCCAGATGGAAACCATCGTCTCGATTCCCATTTCCTTCAGCTCCTTTATCATTGCCTCCGGATCTGGAAAATACTCGGGGATTTTTCAGGCTTCTATTTCTTCATCAGATCCGTCCCACTGTTCCATGCCTTAAAGATAATGATATCGTCTGTCACCACATCCCCAGGATCTCCACATCATATGGCCAGGGCAATGTACTGGATAACGGAAGCATAGCCGCCTGTTCATAGGTGAGATCCTCTTCGTTGGTCAGGCACTCCACGATCCCGGCATATGTTGCATTGGGCAGCACTCCTGCCAGTACACACCGGTCTGAATATGCCACCCCGTCCGGGTTCTCCCATCCATGACCGTTACACTGCACTTTAGCAGACCTGCCGAAATGTTCCGTATCAGCCACAAGCGTCCATAGTTGACTGAAGTTGAAGGTACCGTCTGAGCATCCTTTTATATCTTCCGCATCCAGACCGGTCATGGACCCTGCTGTCTCCGGATCCATCATCCACCGCCAGGTATCTCCGCCGCATGGATGAGTCCATTCCACCCTGTCCGCATTCCCGATCAGGGCAAGGAGCAGGATGGCCTTTTTCTGCATCCTCCGGTTCCATGCCGCCGGATCGTCAGGTTCCGTATCAAACTGCAGGGTCAGTGTACGGGGCTGCTTTGCTGAGAGCAGTTCTGTAGTATAAGTTCCAAGTGCTTCCACATTGACAGCGTCCAATACATCCATTACTGCGGCCTCTTCTCTGATATCAGGAGCAGCGGATTCCGCCATCTGTTCTGCTGCCGGACTTTCTGTGTACTGTTCTGTCAGTTCCTCTGCCGATCTTTGAGAAACAGCCATTCGGTAGATCAGTTCCCCGTCATTGGTATCCTCCTGTCCGTTCTGCCTGTAATTTCCACTGTTCCTGTCATCCAGTTCCTCACAGGGGATATAGTAGAGTATTGCTTCTCCACCCCCATTGTCATGAGCCAGATGGAAGGCCGCCAACACGAAATCTTCCTCGCTGGAGAGCACTTTTTCAGTATGCCCGCCCCCATTTCCATCCTCTGTGCGATAATTTTCTCCTACAGCTGTGACCTCCCATGTGTACATATCAAGAGTATCTGTAATCTGCCCGAATTCTTCTCCTTTTTCATCTTTCAGGAGAATACCGATATCCGCCTGTTGGAAATGTTCTGTTCCTTCCAGCTGACGCCAGATTTCCATGGAACCTTGAACGGGGAAAATATTTTCTCCATTGTTTGCTCCGCCGTTTTCCACAGATGTATCCCAGACACCTAACATCCGATAATCCACCATCTCGCCGTCCATCCAGAGTTCCTTATAAAGAGCCACGGATTCTGTTCTGTCATCCAGTATGTAGTCCATGGCCTGGGCAGTATACTCTGTGCTTCCTCCGCCGGTAACCTGTCTGCTGCCGGAGCTTTTCAGACCGGGCCTCTCTCCATTGTATCCGTACCCATTGGTGAGCAGCACCACAGCCAGAACAGTCAGAACCACTACAGCTGCTGCCCCTGCCAGTATTCCTCTCTTCCTGTATGACAGGATGTTCCGGATCCTTGACTTCACTGCCGACTCCCCAAAGGCGGCGATTCCTGCCGCCGGGCGGCCCTGTACCGCGAAGCTTAGCAGACACCGGCTGTAGTCTTCTTTCACGGACTCCCCCATTCTCTCGATCACCATCTCATCGCAGCTCATCTCCATATCCGCTGTCATACAGTAAAATGCGATCCACACCAGAGGATGGAACCAGTACACGGCCAGCACCGCCACGGCAAAGAGCCGGATCATATGATCTCCCCGCCGGATGTGGCATCGCTCATGGAGCAGGATGATGGTCTTCTCTCTGTCACTGAGCCGGAAAGGAATATAGATCCGGGGATGGATCAGTCCCATAACAAATGGAGACGGGATGCCTTCACATTCATATATATTATCTTCACACCGGACGGCCTGTTATGTATGCCTCCTCACCCGGCGCCAGCATACGGACTGATATATAAGAAACACTGCCGCTCCTGCCAGCCAGACCAGGGAGAGGATCTCCTGCCAGTCCCATCCTGTCGCCGCGGTTCCCGGGGATACAGCAGAAACATTCCCGACCCCCGTCTGTCCCTCCGTGACTGTATTTTCTTCTCCTGCTGTAATTGTTCCCTCAGTATTCTTTCCCTGCCGGATCACATAAGAGTCACTGCCGTTTCCTGCTGCTGATGCCGTACCTTCCGTTCCCCCTGTGTTATCCCTGCTGTTTTCCGCTCCTGATCCGGCTGACGCAGCCCCGCCGCTGTCCAGCGCCGTTGACGTACCGCTGCTGCCTCCCGGAGCGTACCACACCTGTCTGCCATTCTCAGACTGTGCCTGCTGAAATATATCCAGACTGAACAGGCTGAGTCCACTGGACGGCGACCATGGGCAGACCAGCCGTATGGCCACGATGATCCACAGGGCATACAGATACTTCCGCGATGTCCGCTTCAGAATGGCTCTTGCCGCCAGAACGGCAAGGATGATGATTCCTGCGGTCACAGACATATTCATTATGTTCAGAAAAATGCTGCTGATCCATGTCATATCCATCCCTCCTCTTCCGACGCGGTTCAGTCACGTCCCGAACTGTGCACGTCTCCTGAACTGTGTGCGTCGATCAGCTGACGGATCTCCTCCGCCTCTTCCTCGGATATGGTCCGGTTTCCAAGAAATGCGGCAAGAAACTTTGGCAGAGACCCGCCGAACGTCCTCTCTACAAAGTAATCAGTCTCCACTGCCTGACACTCATCCTTTGACACCAGCGCAATGACCACGGAATCTTCATTCTTAAGAAATCCCCGGTCCGAAAGCTTGCGGATCACCGTGTAGGTAGTAGACTTCTTCCACCCCAGCCGCTCATTGGCAAGCCGGACCAGTTCTCCGGACCGGACCGGCGCCGCCTCCCATACAAGAAGCATGAACCGGTATTCGCTGTCACATAATTTCAGATCTTTCATGCAAGTCTCCTTTCCGCTGCCTTTTAACGGCGGCACAGCAAAGCAGGTTTATTATTATAGACCTTTTTCTTTAGTCTATAATAATAAACCTGCTTTGTCAATCCATTAGAGAGCGGAAGCAATGATCCCTTTGCATACATGACAGCATTGACCGGCTTGCGCAGATGCTTATTTTCTTTCTGCTGGGACTCCTTGTATTTCCTTCCATGCTCCTGCCCATACTGGGAACAGCCCTGCTCATCTTTCTCGGGCTTACATTTATCGCCAGACCTGTCGCGGTGTTCCTGGTGATGACGCCCTTCCGCTCCTCCTGGAGACAGCAGGCCCTGACCGCATTTGCCGGCCTGCGGGGCGCGGCATCAGCGGTATTCGCCATCATCGCCGTAAACAATCCGGGGTACGGCGGATATGACGTATACAATATCGTATTCTGCGTAGCCGTGATCTCTGTGGCATTTCAGGGGCTCCTGCTGCCCGCTGCGGCGAGGAAGCTTGATATGGTGGATGACAGCCAGAACGTTATGAAAACCTTCAGCGACTACCAGGATGATCAGGCAATGCAGCCGATCCAGATCCGGATGCGGCCGGGACATCGATATATCGGATAATATCTGCGGGATCTGAATATGGGCGATGTACTGGTAATGAGCATCGGAAGCTGATATTATATATCCTGAGATGATTTTTATCTCAGGATATTTTTTCGCTGAGGCGGCCGCGCCCGTCTCGAGAGTTCCGCCTGCAGAATTCTATGTTCTTTAAAAATTCAAGACTCGCTTGCGAGTCTTGGCGCGGGATTCGGGTCAGCTTTAGCTGACATAATACATCTCCGAATCCCTGCGCAGCCTCGCGGAGCGTATATCAGATGGGGGATTGACACCCGCCACTGAT
>DXCZ01000092.1 GCA_019115765.1 Candidatus Mediterraneibacter stercoripullorum
ATTGAGAAGAAAAAGTGTAAGGATCGGCGCCTGCTTTCTTGCTCTGACACTGGCAGCGGGAGTTGTACCATGGCCGGGACAGAGAATGGAGGAAGTAAAGGCAGAAACTGCCGGAAACGTGAATGATCTTCTTCAGATCAGGACCGGAGACGGAACGAGTGTGGACATGCAGCTCTATGCAAACGGCGTATATGAGGGAGAGATCGACCTCAGCGCTGGAAGCCACACGCTGACACTGTACCGGAACGGAGAAGAAGGCGGTCTTACGGATGAGGTGACAGTGTCTGAGGATCAGACTGTATATGTCAGATACCAGAATGGTGAACTGATCAATTCAGTAGATAATGCAGACCGGTATCACACAGCCGCATTGACAGGAAACTTCTTCGGACTGGAGTTCGTTGACGAAGAGGGCAATGACTATTCAATCGCAAGCTGGGATCCGGCAGACGCGAATGCGGAGCTGGATTATGCAGGCGGCGGACTGTATACCAGGACATTTGAGTTTAAGGAGCTGGCCGAAGATGTGACGATTCAGGACGGCGGATACAAGGTGGCTTTTGATGACGCCTGGGATTATTCTCTTGGCAATGGGGACAGCAATATCGAGCTGACAGTTCCCGCAGGAACAGACAGCCTGACTGTATTTGTAGATGAGCTGAACGGACAGGTGTATGACTCCGTGCGTACAGAGCCGCTTGACATTTACCAGAACAGCGGCAATGTGTCGTCGCCGGCATTTGCCACCACGGTGTCTCTGATCGGAACCGTACGGCAGAATGATGCGGATAACTGGACTGCAGATGCAAAGGGATATGAATTTACTCAGATATCCGATACACTCTATCTGTATCAGCAGGTATTCAACGCAGGAAGCTATGAATACAAGGCTGTATTCAACTATGCAAACTGGTATGAATCCAACGGCGGAGGAAACAAGGCTCTGACCGTTTCCGAAGACGGAACAAACGTGGTATTCCTTTACGATGTTGAGACAGACAAGCTTTATGATACCTGCAACGATTACAACATCGTAGCCGAGATGCTGGGATTTGCAGCAACTCCGGCTGAGGCGGAAGTGAGAAACAACGCAAATGGAACGACTACATTTGTTATGACCGGCGCAGAAGGCGATGATGTGAAACTGTATTATGCAGACCGTGAGACGCCGGATGCTGTTACAGAAGTTCAGATGACAGCAGGGACCGACAGCAATGGAAACTTCAACAGCTCTTTTGTATCAGAAGATATTTTCTTCGGAGATGATGCGGTAGATGTGATCTTCTACTATACGGTAAATGGAACCCGTGTACTTGATCCTTCCTCAGAAGAAGTGGAAGCCGGCGGAGAGACATGGTCCGCATATACAAGAGATGCATTTACAGGAAGACTGGTGTGCGTGCCCGGTACATTCCCGGGACCAAGCTGGGATGAGGCTTCCAACGAGATGACTTATGAAGGAAACGGACTGTACTCTTATACCTTTGAAGATGTTCCGGCTGCGAACTATGAGTATAAGATCGCAATGGGATCCTGGACAGAGAACTATGGTGCAGGAGGAGCTCAGGACGGCTCCAACTACAGCCTGTCAGTTACAGAGAAGGGCGATGTTACAGTTTACTACAGTGACTTCAGTCATCTGGCAGTAACAAGCCTGGATTACATTTTCGCAGATATCACACTGAGCGGCACGGGAATCCCGGAGGGAACGAAGCTGACAGACAGCGGGCTCACCGGAATCTACAGCGCTTCGGTAGCTCTGACAGCAGGGACCTACTCCGATCTGAAGCTGACCTGTGACGGGGAAACATATGAGATCAGCGAGTTTACGCTGGAAAATGACAAGACCGTAACCTTTTACTTCGACCCGGTGACCAAGATCTATTACAACAATGCATCCGACGAAGTACTGGATGAGGCGAGCATCTATTTCGACAGCAAAGACGAAGAATACAAAGATATCTACGGTGCAGTGCCGACGAATACAGACGTGACATTTTCACTGGATACAGGCGTCGATGCACAGCAGGTAAAACTGGTCATCAAAGGAAAAGAACAGCAGGTTCTCGAGATGGAGAAGACAGATGCATCAGAGGACGGCAAGGCAAGATGGACTGTGACAACTCAGTTCTCACAGCTTGGCGGATATGAATATTACTTTGTGATCGCAGGAGAGTCCAGTGTGAAGATCTACTGTGACGACGACGGATACTATGGCACCGGTACGACTGCAGATCTGACACAGGTGAAGCCTTATGAGATGAATGTATACGAAGAAGGATACGAGACTCCGGACTGGATGAAGAATGCAGTTGTTTACCAGATCTTCCCGGATCGTTTCTTCAACGGAGATACATCCAATGACACAGCTCAGACAACTTCACGCGGGGCAACAGACTACGAGTATATCACAGAGTGGTATACATGGCCGGAGAATCCGGAGCAGGAGACTCTGAATCCTGACACATATCCGGAAGAGGCATGGAGCGGCGACGGTGAGTGGAGCAATGAGATCTACGGCGGAGATCTGAAGGGAATCACCGAGAGGATCGATTACCTGAAGGCTCTTGGAGTAAACGTGATCTATCTCAACCCGGTATTCCAGTCAATCTCAAGCCACAGATATGACGCTACAGACTATACACAGATCGACCCGATCCTTGGTACGCTGGGCGACTTCACCGAGCTGGCAGAGGTGGCAGAGGCAAATGATATGCACATCGTCCTGGACGGCGTGTTCAATCATGTGTCAGATGACTCAATCTACTTTGACCGTTACTACAAGTTCGTTGGACAGGACGGAAAAGTAGGCGCATATCCGTACTGGGCATATGTGTATGACTATATGACTGAAAATGAAGGCGCAGCACAGGAAGAGGCAGAAACAGCAGCCAGAGAATATTTTGAAGGAAGAGGCGTTACAGACTTTACTTATACAGAATGGTTTGTCGTAAGCTCTGATTACATGACAGATGATAACGGAGAGTATGTACAGGATACTATCGGTGAGCGTGCCGGAGAGAATGTATATTCTTATGAAGGATGGTGGGGCTATGACTCCATGCCGGTTATCGCATCTACTGACGGATCCGAATATCAGACTCCGGGCTGGGCGGATGAGATCATCAACGGAGAAGACAGCGTGACCCAGTACTGGCTCTCACAGGGATCCAACGGCTGGAGACTTGACGTTGCAAACGAAGTTTCTGACGAGACATGGCAGAAGTTCCGTGAATCCGTAAAATCTCTGGACAGCGATGCAGTGATCATCGGAGAAATCTGGGATGACGCTTCCGAATATCTCCTGGGAGATATGTATGATTCTGTTATGAACTATGTATTCCGTGATGCGGTTCTCGCTTATGCGAAAGGCGGAAGCGCACAGGATGCGGTAAACGAACTGGAAAAGATGAGAGAACGCTATCCGGAGGAAGCATTCTATGCAATGATGAACCTGGTAGGTTCCCATGATACAACAAGACTGCTTTCCTACCTGGACGGCATTGATGACGACCGTGCACAGACCGATACGGCAAGTGCGTTCCCGACCTATGAGACAACTTCGGATCTGGCAAAAGAACGTCAGTACCTTGTAGCGTTCATCCAGATGACATATCCGGGAGCACCGACAATCTACTACGGCGATGAGCTTGGTATGGTCGGAGCAGATGATCCGGATGACAGACGTGCCATGGAATGGGGCAAAGGAAATCAGGAGCTGACAGAGTGGTATGCAACGATGGCTGAGATCCGTAACTCCTATTCCGCACTGAGAACCGGAGATGTTGAGCCGGTTGATACAGGCGACCCGGATACGATCATGGCGTACGTGAGAAGCGATGAGGAAGCAACTCTGTATGTAGCGGCAAATAATGACACAGAAAATGTACAGCAGGTGACATTTGCCGCTGAGGCAGGCAAGTCATATACAGACCTGGTAAGCGGTGAGACTTATACAGCTGATGCAGAAGGAACGCTTACAGCAGATGTACCGGCACTTTCCGGCGTGATCCTGACAGACGAGGTTAAGGATATCGAGATCAACAGCGAGGATCTGGCTCCGGCATATGACGAATCCTATGTCGTTACAGATGAGAATACGGATGAACCCGGAACAGATGAGCCTGGAACGGATGAGCCTGGAACAGACACACCTGGAACAGACAACCCCGGAACGGACAAGCCAGCGTCAGACAATCCGACAGCAGGCAACAGCAGCGATCAGTCCGGCCAGAACGGAAGCGCGGATACAGGAAAGCAGACAGTCAAGACCGGGGATTCGGCAAATATAATGCTGCCGACAGCGGCAATGCTTATTTCCGCACTTGTGGCAGCAGGCATTTTCACGGCAGGAAAGAGATACGGAACACACAGAAGAAGATAATACAGTCTTCGATAAAAGCGTAAATAACAAGAAAAAAGGCCGCAGTATGCGGTCTTTTTTCTTGCAGAATTGAATCTGCGGAATGTGCTACATTTTTGAAAATATTGTCATTGAGAGAAATCCTGCCGGGGAATATATTAAACACAAGGTCGAAAGAAGAAGGAAAACAGCAAGAGGTGAAGCGAATATGGAAAAGGCGATGAAGGTCTGCCTGGTATGTTCCAGCGGCGGACATCTGACACATTTGTATCTTCTGAAGCCGTTCTGGAAGGGGAAGGAACGGTTCTGGGTAACCTTTGACAAAGAGGATGCGAGAAGTACACTGAGCGGAGAAAAGGTGTATCCATGCTATTATCCAACGAACAGGAATATCCTGAATCTTGTGCGTAATACATTTCTTGCGGTGAAGATCCTGTTTCGGGAGCGTCCGGATCTGATCATATCAACAGGAGCGGCAGTGGCGGTGCCCTTTTTCTGGCTGGGAAAACTGATGGGAAGCAGGACCATCTATATCGAAGTATTTGACCGGATCGACAGTCCTACACTCACAGGAAAGCTGGTATATCCGGTGACAGACCGGTTTATCGTGCAGTGGGAAGAAATGAAGAAAGTATACCCGAAGGCAGTGAATTTCGGAAGTTTATTTTAGGTACAGGAGGGATTGCAATGATTTTTGTAACAGTAGGGACCCATGAACAGCAGTTTGACCGTCTTGTGAAGAAGGTTGATGAGTTAAAAGGAAGGGATCTGATACGGGAGCAGGTAGTGATCCAGACCGGATTCTCCACATATGAGCCGTCTAACTGTATCTGGAAACAGTGGCTCAGCCATGATGAAATGTACCGTTATGTAAAGGATGCGAGGATTGTTGTTACACACGGCGGTCCTGCAAGCTTCCTGATGCCGGTCCAGATGGGAAAGGTGCCGGTGGTCGTTCCCAGACAGCAGGAGTGCGGAGAACATGTGAACAATCATCAGCTTACATTTGCGAAAAGTCTGAGCAGCAGGGGCGCCGGTCTGATCGTTGTAGAAGACATTGCAGATCTTGGAGACGTGCTGACGAATTATGATCGTTATGTTGAAAAGAAAAGGGATAAAAATACATATCACTCCAACAATCTTGTGTTTAACCACCGGCTGGAGGAGATGGCAGAGAGTCTGTTTGCATCATGACAGATAACAGACTGAGAATAGAGAATACGAGGAAGCGGGAAATGGAAAAAATACCCCATATTATTCATTACTGCTGGTTCGGCGGCGGGAAAATGAATCCGGAGGCACAGGCCTGCATAGAAGGCTGGAAAGAGCGGCTTCCGGATTATCATTTTATCGAGTGGAATGAAACGAATTTTCAGACGGAGCGGTTCCCTTACGCAAGAACTGCATCGGAAGCAGGAAAATATGCCTTTGTAAGTGACGTTGCCAGGATCTGGGCGCTGTATACCTGCGGCGGCGTTTATCTTGACACCGATGTGGAGGTCTGCAGAGATTTCAGCCATTGCCTGGAAGAAGACAGAGCAGTCTTCGGCTTCGAGTATGGGAACCGGCTGATGACTGCTTTTATGGCGGCGGTCCCCGGACATCCGCTGATCGGAGAGATGCTTGATTATTATGAGAAAATACCTTTTCGTCCGGATGAGGACCTGGAAAAGCAGGCGAATACGATCCTTCTGACCCGGCTGGCAAAGGAGCGGGGACTGGTATGTGATAACAGCAGTCAGGAGCTGACAGATGGGATCCGGATCTGGCCGGAAGAGTATTTCAGCGCATACCGGCTGCGGAGCGAACAGGCGGCGAGGACGGAGAATACATATACGATCCATCATTACAGCGCCTCCTGGATGCCTGCATCCGTGCGGGTCAGGAAGAAGGTCAAACATATGATACGGGCGTGCCTGGGACAGGACATGCTGGATAAAATACTGGAAAAGAGCAGAGGATGAAACGGATATGACACAGAAACATAGACAGGATATTGAATTTGATCTGAGGAAATTACTGACGGCCATGTGGAGAAAACTGCTGTGGATCATCCTATGCGGTGTGATCGCTGCAGTGATCGTGGCAGCAGCAGAAATCTGGCTGGTGAATCCGGTATATCAGTCCACAACGAAGATGTATATCCTGTCGGAACAGATTGACATGGGGGTTGTAGTAGCGGATCTTCAGTCCAGCACAATGCTGACGAAGGATTATGCAGAACTGATCCGGAGCAGGGATGTAACAGAAAAGGTGATAGAAGATCTTGAACTGGAAGAGAGCACCGATGAACTGCTCAGCAAGATTACCATCAGTGTTCCGGCGGATACAAGGATCATTGAAATCGGCGTTACAGATACAGATCCGGAACGGGCGAAAGAAATCGTGGAAGCGGTGAGGGATACAGCTGCTGAGCATATCAGTAATGTGATCAAGTCTGATGCGGTGAGTATAGCGGAAAAGGCAAATCTCCCGCAGGATCCGGTTTCTCCGAAGATCTTCCGAGATACAGCGGCGGCCGCTATGTTTGGAGCCGCAGCGGCAGCAGTCGTCTTTATTATTCTTTTCCTCAGGGACGACAGACTTCGCACCCGGGAAGATATTGAGGACGTACTGGGGATCAGTACGCTGGGAACTGTTCCGCTGGAACGGGAGAAAAGTATACAGATAACAGGAGGACAAGGATTTGGCACAGATAAAGATAATCCGAAAGAATACGGAATATCATACAAAAGAAGCGTATAGAACGATCCGCACTAATCTCAGGCTCTGTGGAAGTGACAGAAAAGTAGTGGCAGTTACAAGCTGTCTTCCCGGAGAAGGAAAAAGCAGGGTGTCCATACAGCTTGCACAGGCTCTCAGTGAAGACGGGAGCAGAGTGATCATTATTGACGCGGATCTCAGGAAGTCGGGTATGCTGAATAATATTTCGCTCAAAGCAAAATGTCAGGGTCTGTCTGACTATCTTTCCGGACAATGTAGGGCGGAAGAGATCATATGTACAACAGATATGGAGAAGCTCGACGCCATTATAAGCGGTCCGTTCCCGCCGAATCCGACAGAATTATTCCGGACAGATCATTTTGCAGAACTGATCAGAAAATTAAGAGAACAATATGACTATGTGCTTATTGATACCCCCCCTCTGGGATCGGTCATAGACACAGCGGTTATCGCTGAACAGTGCGACGGGATCATCTGGGTCATATCCTATGGACTGATCAGCAGGGGACTTGCTCTGGAGATAAAAAGCCAGATGGATCTCTGCAAATGTCCGGTACTCGGGGCGGTCCTGAATAAAGTTGAACTGAAAAACTCCGGATATTACGGAAGATATTATGGAAAATATTACGGAGAATATTACGGCGGTGTACAGAGTGAAGAAACCGGGGAGAAAAGGAACCGCAGGGCTAGGTCCAGACGGAGAAAAAGATAAACCGGGGAGAAAAGGCAGGGAAAGGTTTTGGCAGCCTGTGTATTATATGTTGTAATTATATTTTCAAATTGTATCGAACGGTTCATCCCGTACAGCTACTATCTGGACGAGTTACTGTTTTTCCTGTTCCTTGGAGCGGCGGTGATCAAGGCATGCGTGTCGGAAACGGAACTGAGCGGCTGGAACAGATATGACGTGTATCTGGCTGTATCGCTTGTACTGTTTCTGCTGACCGGAGCCGCAGGGACCGTGCTCAACGGCAGAGACCTCTCGGCCGTGGCAATGGGGAAGGATATCCTTCTTGCGGCTAAGTTCTTTGCCTGTTATCTCTGCGGAAAACTCCTGTTTGTGACGGCGGACCGGGAAAGGATCCTGGAAATGATGCGAAGAGTCACCCGGGTTGCGGTAACTGCTATATTCATCTGCGGGATCATTTCTATCTTCGTCAATATCGGTATGGGAAGCGAGATCCGCTTTGGTCTGAGATCCTATCAGTTCCTGTATGCACACTATACATTTCTTGTCTATGCAGAGGTGGTCATGGCGGCTGTGCTCTGTACCGGGCAGGAAAGAAAGGACCGGTACTGTCTGGTTATGGCGTTTGCTACAATGCTTCTGACACTGCGGACCAAGGCTGTAGTCTTTTGCCTGGCGGCTGTACTTGTCCTGTTCCTGGCGAAACGATGGAAGAAGATCAGGCTGAGGTATTATTTCGCCGCAGGGGTTGTCGGACTGGCTGCCGCCTGGGGAAAGATATCTCAATATCTGTCCTGGGGATACTCCTATAACATGAGAAACGGACTGTATGTCACAGGCATGAAGCTGGCGGCGGAGTATTTCCCTCTGGGAGTGGGATTCGCAGGATTCGGATCCAATCTGTCCTATGAATATGATCCTCAGATTTATTATGATCTGGGACTTAGTACGCATCAGGGATTTGAGACGGGAAGTCCGGTGCTGTCTGATGTGTTCTGGCCCTACATCTACGGGGAGTTCGGAGTCATTGGACTGCTGTTGTTTATCGGAATGCTGGTCCTTCTCTTCTTTTCTCTGAAACAGGAGCTGGCAGACGAACCGGGGAAGCTTAAGGGAGCCAATCTGGTCTTTATCTATCTGCTGGTGGCAAGTACGGCGGAGGCAGTGTTTACGAACAGTACAGGTGTGTTCAGCGCCGTACTCCTGGCCCTGTATTTCAGAAAGAATACGGGAGAGACAGAGCGGCAGCCGGGATTATTTATGGTCCGGTTCTGAGAAATAAGACAGGGAGCGGGAAAGAAATCTCTGAGAATGACAGTGGAAGAAAGAAGGATTGAAAGACATCAGCGAAGCCAGTGGAATATGGAGGGAACAGCTATGAGGCAGATCGGCATCATTACACTATATCATAATAACTGCAACTATGGAGGCGCTCTTCAGGCATACGCCCTGAATCAGGCTGTTCGGGAACTGGGATATGGATGCCGGACTATTGATTATGTGCCCACAGGAATGCCCCTGAAGGAAAAGCTGGTCAGGAAGATACGGACAGACGGACTGACAGCGGCGGCAGCTGCAGCCGTGAAGATCACCAGTGGGAAGATTTCCGCCCGGATCGGAAAAGCAGTTGATCCGGAGGCGGCGATGGAGATACGTATCCGGGAATCCAATGTGGCTGAGTTCAGAAAGAAGAGGATCCCCCATACCGGTCCATGCACAACAGAGTATATCACCGGAGCAGCGGAAGCGTTTGACATGTTCCTGTGCGGAAGTGATCAGATATGGAATGTGGGCAGTGTGAACAGCTTTGATCCGGTCTACTGGCTGGACTTCGTGCCTGACGATAGAGGAAAAGCGTCCTATGCGGCAAGCATGCCGATGCCGGCGCTGCCGGAACAGGAGAGGTGCAGAGTGCAGGGCTGGCTTGAGCGGCTTGACTTTATCTCGGTCAGGGAAGAGCAGGGGAAGAAGCTTCTCTCGAACCTGACGGATAAGGAGATCCGGATCGTGCCGGATCCTGTGTTCCTTCCTGACGCGGCACGCTGGGAAGAGATGGCAGGGGAAAGGAAGATCCGTGAGCCCTATTTTTTCGCCTATCTTCTGGGAGATGATGAGAAGATGCGCAAAGATATTACGGAACTGGCGGAGAAGTATGGCAGGAAACTTGCCGCTGCTCCCTTCCTGACGTCCCGTCCCAGGAAATGTGACCGGGATTTCGGAGACATCCGGGTCTGCGGAGGACCTGAGGATTTCCTGAACATGATACGGCATGCGGACTGCGTGCTGACAGACTCATTCCACGCTTCCGTATTCTCTATCCTGTTCGGCACGCCTTTCTGGGCATTCCGGAGAGGAGATCCTGATGGAAAGCGGAATATGGATTCAAGGCTTACCCATCTGACAGAAGCCTTCGGAATGGCTGACCGTCTGATCAGCACAGATGATCTGGAGATGAAGATGCGGACTGCGTATCAGCCGGATCCGGAATCTGTCATGTATATAGTGGAACAGGAACGGAAGAGAGGACGGGACTATCTGAAGAAGATTCTCACATCTATGGAAGAAAAATGCCGGAAGGAGAAGGAACCCTATGAAGGTAAATCAGCTTAAGGCGGGAGTCGCGCTCAGCTATACGGGCATGGCCGTATCCAACATCATTTCACTTGTCTATACACCGGTCATGCTGCGCCTGCTGGGGCAGAGTGAATACGGTCTGTATCAGCTGGTTTATTCAGTGGTCAGTTATCTGGGACTGCTGAATTTCGGATTTAACAATGCATATTTAAGATTTTACTCCAGATACCGGGCGCAGAAGAATGAGCAGGCAGTCAGAGGCCTCAACGGAATGTTCCTGACAGCCTTCTCCGTTCTGTCACTTATTGCATTTGTCTGCGGGATATTCCTGAGCTTTCACTGTGATATCCTTTTCTCGGGAGAGGTGGAGACTTCCCAGATATCTACGGCTTCTGTACTGTGCGTACTGATGACAGTGAATCTGGCGCTGGTATTTCCCAACGGGCTGTTTGAGGCTTATGCGTCGGCACATGAACAGTATGTATTTCAGCGGATCATCAGTCTTGCCCAGTCTGTGCTCAATCCACTGCTGACCATCCCCCTCCTTCTGGCAGGATACCGGAGCGTGTCCCTGATCCTGGTGCAGACATTCCTGACAGTGTGCAAGCTGTCAGTTAATGTGTGGTACTGTACGCATAAGCTGGATATGCGCTTCTCCTTCCGGAATATGCAGCCAAAAGTAATGAAAGAGATCATGATCTTCTCCTCATATATTTTCGTCAATATGCTGGTGGATCAGATCAACTGGAACGTGGGAAAGCTGATCCTGGGGAAACTAAGGGGGACGGCAGAGGTAGCGGTTTTCGCTGTGGCGTCCCAGCTGAACCAGTATTACATCAATCTGTCCACAGCGGTCTCTTCCGTGTTCCTTCCCAGGGTGAACCGGATCGTGGCGGCAGAAAAGGAGAATATGGACCAGGAGCTGACCGGGCTGTTCTGCTCCGTGGGGCGGATCCAGTTCCTTATCCTGTTCTACATCCTCGGCGGATTCCTGATCCTCGGAAGGTTCTTTATCTCTGTATGGGCAGGGGAAGGGTATGAAGATGCCTATGCGGCGGCACTGCTGCTGATCTGTCCGGTGCTGATCCCTCTGATCCAGAATCTGGGGATCGAGATCCAGAGAGCGAAGAATAAGCACAAGTTCCGTTCGGTCCTGTACATATTCATAGCGGCGGGCAATCTGCTGATCAGCATTCCGCTGGCGGCTGTATTCGGTACAGTCGGGGCGGCCATGGGGACCTGTGCCAGCCTCCTGATCGGAAACGGGCTGATCATGAACCTGTATAATCACAGAAAAATAGGGCTGGATATGGTACGGTTCTGGAAGGAGGTCATAAGACTTCTCATCCCGGGGGCGGCTGCGGTGGCAGCCGGAGCTGTGCTGGGATGGTATATAGGAATACAGAGCATAACGGAGTTCCTGCTGGCGGGTGTATGCTATACAGCGATATACGCACTGCTTCAGTGGAGATTCGGACTGAATGAAAAGGAGAAAGGCCTTGTACTGGGACCGGTCGGGAAAGCGGCTGAGAAATGGAGGATCCTGAGGGCAAAGGCTCTGAGAGAACAGTAATGAAAGCATACGCGGCATACAACAGAGATAAGAAGACAAGATATGAAAGCTCATCCGGCGGGGTGTTTCCTGCTCTGGCGGAAGCTGTGCTGAAACAGCAGGGCGTCGTATTCGGCGTCCGCTTCGACGGAGATTTCCAGGCGGTCTATGACTGTGCGCAGACCATGGAAGAAGTGAGAAAATTCCAGGGGGCAAAGTATGTATTCCCATCGACTGATGGAGTTTATCTTCAGGTGAAGGCGTATCTGGAACAGGGAAGGTATGTACTCTTCACCGGGCTGCCCTGCCATACGGCGGGGCTTCTTTATTATCTGCGAGATACAGATCAGAGCACACTGTTCTGTGTAGATCTGGTCTGTCACGGGACACCGGAGCGGACAGCGTGGAATGCCTGGCTGAAGGAAGAGGAACAGCGGAGAGGCTCCATTACCGGTATACGGATGAGGGACAAGTCAAGGGGATGGACGGACTACCGGATCGCTGTCACAGACTGGTCAGGCATTGAGCACAGAGAATACGCTTCCGATCATATTTATATGAGAGGATTTGTCGGAAGCCTTTATCTGAGAAAACCATGCTATCGCTGCCGCTTCCGGGGAATGGAGCGGAGCAGTGATCTTACTCTGGGAGATTACTGGGGTGGGGGAAGGATACATCCGGATCTGGATGATGACGGAGGTCTGTCACTGATCCTCTGCCATACGAAGAAGGGCAAGAAGCTGCTGGAGTCGGCGGCAGAGAAGCTCATATATGCGGAGACAGATCCTGAATATGCAGTCACACAGAATAAGGCTCTCGTTTGTTCTCCGGAAGAGCCGGTGGAACGGGAAGCGGTGCTGAGAGCACTGGAGAAAGGCGACGGATTCCGCAGGGCGACAGCTGCCTGGATCCGTCGAAATACTGATGGGAAGATAAGGTGGAGAATAAGAAGGATGAGAAGATTATACAAAAAGAAAATAAGATTATTGAAAAAATTATATGTTTTGTAAAAAAGTGTCGTTGTCCGTCTCATATCCGGAAAATATAATAGGTCCATTAGGAGTCCCGGATCATTTCAAAAGATATGCTTAGAACAGGAAGGAGGCTTGGCAGGGGACTATGCCGGGATCCTGATGCTCTTGTAAAGATAAGAGCAGATCCTCATAGGAGAAAGACTTAAGTGAAAGGAGAAGGGTAAAAGAGGATGGACAACTCACATAAGAAGAAAAGATTCCTGAGCAGGATACTTTCGTTTTTCCTTGCTGCTGCGCTTGTATTGTCCGGAGCTCCGGCAGGTCTGCTGCCAGGCAGCCAGACACAGGATATCAGCACAGTAGAAGCTGCGCAGACTTCCTCGGCTTCTAATGCGGAGAAGTACGGGCTGACGGAAAATATTGAAGATGGCGCCATACTTCATTGCTGGTGCTGGTCGTTTAATACGATCAGAGAAAATATGAAAGACATTGCGGAAGCAGGATTCTCAACGGTCCAGACGTCACCGGCGAACACATGCAATGATACGCATCCGAACCTGAAGATCATGGGGAATGATACGGAAGAAGGTACAGATGGATGCTGGTGGTGGCATTATCAGCCAACGGACTGGAAAATCGGAAACTATCAGCTGGGAACAAGAGATGACTTCATTGCAATGTGCGAAGAAGCAGACAAATATGGTATCAAGGTTATCGTCGACGTTATCCCGAACCATGTGACTCCGGATCTGGATGAAGTATCCCAGGACCTCTATGATGCAGTGGGCGGAAGAGACAACCTGTTCCACGCAAATGGTTTTAATCCTATCGTAAACTGGGGAAACCGCCTTGAATGTACAACTGGAGAGATGGGCGGGCTGCCGGATGTAAATACGGAAAACCCGGCATTTCAGAAGTACTTCCTGAATTATCTGAATGATCTGATCGAGTGCGGTGCAGACGGCTTCCGTTATGATACAGCAAAACATATCGGCGTGCCTTCTGATCCCACAGACCCGAAAAGTCAGAGAAATAACTTCTGGCCGGTAGTGACAGGCAAGGAGTCAGTAGATGGAGTATCACTGAAAGACGCGGCAAGAATATTTACATATGGAGAGGTGCTTCAGGGGGATAATGTCCCGGAGACAGAGTATGCACAGTACATGAGGATGACCGCCAGCAGCTACGGATATGTACTGAGAAGTGCGGTACAGAACAAGAACTTCAGCGTGAACAATATCATGAACTGGCAGCATTCCTCGCCGGACAGTCTGGTAACGTGGGTGGAGTCTCATGATACATACTGTAATGCCGGTGAGTCTACAGGGCTAAGCAAAACTCAGATTCGCCTGGCCTGGGCTGTAATCGCGGCAAGAGCGGACGGGACTCCGCTGTTCTACAGCAGACCCAATAATTCTGATGGCTGGAATAACCGTTGGGGAGATAATGTCATCGGAAACAGAGGCGACAGTGAGTTCATGAGCACAGAAGTTGCGGCAGTCAATAAGTTCCGCAATGCAATGGCAGGCGAGAAGGAATATCTCCGTAACATCAATGACAGCAGCCAGATCCTTCAAATTGACCGTGGTACATCCGGAACATGTATCATCAACCTGGGCGGCGCAGTGGACATTAACACGAAAACAAATCTTAAGGACGGCACATATGAAGATCAGGTATCCGGCAGAACATTCACTGTAACAAACGGAATGATCAAAGGACATCTGGATGGAGAAAAAGTCGCTGTAATCTACAATCCGTCTGTAACAGTAGAAAGTGTAAGCGTACAGTCCAATACAGGAAACGATACATTCAGTACAGATACAATTGATGTAACTCTGAAAGCGAAGAATGTAACAGATGCACAGTACACAACATCAGAAGGAGACAGCGGCTCCTATGAAGACGGTGATGTGATCACAGTAGGAAGCACTCTCTCAGAAGGCGAGAGCGTGACAGTGACCGTAAGCGCCAAAGGCTCGGAAGGTACGGTGACCGATGAAGCCATATTTACAAAAGTCGGAAAGAATATCGCCTATATCGATCTTCCCTCCGGATGGGATGAGCCCTATATCTATGTATACAACGAGGCGGGCGCTGAGAATGCCGCATGGCCGGGTGTGAAGATGGAGAAGGTAGAAGGCGGACTGGAAGGCTACTCCAATCCTTATTACTACGAAGTGCCGGATACGATAAGTGATCCGCTTGTTATCTTCTATGGCGGCGATAACTCAAGAAGATATCCTGCCGATATGGAAGGCGGACTTCCGCTGACCGGTTCTATGATCTATACGGCAACTGGCAACTGGAATCCGATCATAATCGATCCGGTGGTGAAACCGGAGATCAGCTCGTCCTTAAAGAACGGAAGCACATTTGATGAAGAGTCGGCAGATGTGACGCTCACCCTGAAGAACGCGGCTTCCGGAACCTACAGCCTTGACGGCGGACCGGTTCAGAGCTTTGAAGACAAGGTAACTGTGACAGTTGGAAAAGGAAAGATCGCGGACAGCGATATTACACTCGAAGTGACGGCAACCGACGGCAAAGTGACAACGGAGAAGACATTTACGTTCCATAAGGAATTTAACGAAGAAACGAACGGCGGTTACATCGAATACGAGACCGGAGCAGATGCAGAAGCACAGGCTGAAGCTTCTGCCGTATCCGTTTCATCAAAGGCAGCTTCTTCCGCGGCTATGGGCGGGAAATATGCGACCAATCCGAATGGAAATCTGGGACAGTATGCAACCATTACAGGAGCGGAGGATTTTACAGAAGATATGCTGATCGCCCAGGGTGCGGCCAACGATGATCCGAGAATATTCCGCGGCTCTCATGAGGGACCGGTCTATGACGACTATGCGCTCTACGGAGCATGGGATGATGAGAATCTTTACATCGGCTGGCAGTATGTCAATGTAACTGATGTGGTGGATCCGGCTCAGGGCTACCCGATCAGTGACAATGGCAAGCCCTACAACGGAGATATCCCGCAGATCCTTGCATTCAACCTGGGAACAGGCAATGACTGCGACGGAAGCCTGGATACAGGCGGATATGTATGGGGAATCAACGTGGGCTATGAGACGCCGATCGATGCTATGATCTGCTTCTCAAGCAAGCCGGGTGTAGGTACTCCGGCGCTGTTTACAGCATCGGAAGACGGTACATTCAGCTATGACACCTGTGTCGGCCTGAAAGATGCAGGCATCTCCTACAGCTATGAAGACGGATTTTTCTGCGGAGATACGCTGACCGGAATCAAAGGAAACGGATATGACGGATATGTGCCGTCCATGGTGGAAAGCAGTTCTTCCAACTGGGTGAACTTCCTGAACGAGGGACACAGCACAGGCCAGGATACATTCTATACGATGACGATTCCGCTGGAATCTCTCGGTATTACCAGATCTCAGCTGGAGAGCAGAGGCATTGAAGTAATGCATATATCCACATTCGGAGAGAGCGGAATCGGTTCTCTGCCTATGGATATGACTATGCTTGATAATGCAACAGAAGAGTACAGCGACGACGCTTCCACATCTGCAGAGAAGGAAGATACTGACGTGATCACAGTTCCGCTGGCACAGCTTGGAGCAGAAGGAACAGGCTCTGGTTCGGGATCCGGATCCGGGACTGCTTCCAGTGGAAAACTCAGCGTAAACTTCGGCGCAGACCTGTCCTCGCCCCAGACCGATGAGACAGATCTGACACTTGAGGCAAAGGCGACAGGAGGCGAAGGAGCACTTACATACCGGTTCCTTGTAGACGGGAAAGCAATCCAGAATTCCGCAGACAGCAAGGTGGAGTGGAATACAACAGGCGGAGACCATACCATTGCCGTTGTAGTGACTGACAGTGAGGGACATCAGGTGACGGTAGAGAAGGAATACGAGATCATCGGAGAAGTGGTTCCGCCGGTGGATAAACTTACAGTTACATCCTTTACCGCGGCAAAAGTATCTCCTCAGCCTGTGGGAACAACCGTGAAGCTTACAGCAGAGGCGAAAGGCGGCGAAGGAGACCTTCAGTATCGGTTCTACCGTGTATCCGCTGATGGAAAGACAACAGTATTCCGCGACTACCAGAAATGGAATACCGCATACTGTAACCCGACGGCAGGTACATACAAGATCTACGTAGATGTAAAAGACGAGAATGGAAATATCGCTACAGAGTCTCTGGATTATACATGGACAGCGAAATCCGGAGAAAAACCGGTGATCAAGAGCATTGATGTGAGCAAGGAATCACCCCAGACACAGGGGACAACAGTTAAGTTTACTGTTTCCGCAGAGGGGCAGGGAAAGCTCCAGTACCGGTTCTACCGGGAAATGGATCAGAATGTTACTGTGTTCCGTGACTATTCCACGAGCAGAGAAGCATACTGCAATCCCTCAGTGCCCGGAACCTATACAGTATACGTGGATGTAAAGGATGAGAACGGCAATGTTACGACAAAATCCATAGAATATACCTGGAAAGAAGCAGGCTCACCGATCGTGATCAAGTCCTTTACCGCATCAAAGCAGTCACCTCAGGCGCTTGGATCAACTGTCCTTCTGAAGGTCAATGCAGAGGGCGGAGAGGGACAGCTTCAGTACCGGTTCTATCGTGTTGGAAATGGAAAAACTACGGTATTCCGTGACTATTCCTCCAGCAATGAGGCATACTGCAATCCTCCGGAGTCCGGAAGTTATTTCCTGTATGTGGATGTAAAGGATGGCAGCGGCGCTGTAGAGACTTATAAGATGGTTTATGAGTGGAAGTAAGAACTGTAATGATCTGATAATGACAGTGAGGTAACAAGAACTCCAGACAACGGCAGCCGGATGATATGGATGTCACATGATGTCCGGCTGCCGTTGCCGGGAACAGATAAAAGGAGGAAAAAAATGCACAGAAAGAAAATACTGGCAGTACTTCTGGCGGCGGCAGTATTGGCGCTGCCGGGATGCAGCAGTAATACAGCAGATCAGTCAGATGATCCTTCGGCGAAAAATATTACAATCGAGGCGGATGGCAGCAGCTCGGAAAATGAAACAGATGGCAGTGAGTCTGCCGACGAAGGATCCGGGGAAGCTGCGGACGAACAGGAGGCCGGTGCGGCCCAGGAAGCGGCAGATGAGATCGATCAGCTTCATGCGGACGGCAAAGAGACTGTACAGACGAGTGTGGAACGGGGATCCTGGGACGGGAAGATACTTGAAATGGATGAGACAGGATCCTGGGTACGCCAGAGTTCGGAGGAAGACGGAAAAGGAGGATTTGCGGAAAGCTATGTCTGCGACGCGGACGGGCGCCTGGAGTATACCTGGAGCTGCGTACCGGAGTCTGTATCCGACGGTGCGGCATTTACAGAAGACTATATTCAGAACTGCGGATGGACGGCCGCTTCCGTAACACTCAATGAAGACGTAGCGGCAGATCTGGGGATGGATGCGTATGAATATACAGCATACGAGGACGACAATGGATATAGTATGCTCCACAGAGGGGTCCTGATCGCAGATGATGATACTTATTATACGGCTGATTTCAGGATGATGGAAGGCGATATGGGACAGTACGAAACCTCGGTGCAGGAGTGGCTCTCCAGCCTTTATCTGGCATGAAACGGGGGGATTTCGGCAAATATGAATAATTCCCCTCATAAGTATAATGATGATTATTAACTGGATCAAAACTGATGAATGTGGATTATAAAAAACGGAATAAAAGTAAATATATATCTTCTGATTTGTTAGAAAACTCTGGTCAGCAGCTGACAAATCAGAAGATATCTTCTTTTTTTGCGAATTTATTGGTCTATGAGGGGCATATATTTAAAAGACGACTTCGACAGTGCTTTGGGCGCCTTTTTATTATTAGACATCAGCCTGTTTTCAGAACTTTTTCTTGATATTTGGTAAGAGATATAGTAAACTGAAACAGTGGTGGCAGAGTTCTCGGTTTGACTTATAAGGGGAGCTCTGTCCTTTTTGGTTCTGTCCATAAATTAATTCTATTGCAATCATTGGAAAAATAGCATAAAATGAGACTGGTGCAGTAACGGAAGAAAACTGTATTTTAGCATATAATTAGGAATGGGAAATTGTTTTGAGGCAATGCTTTTATACAGAATAGTATTTAGGGAGGGAATATAATGGCATTAAGCTGTAATCGTGGCAAGTTAAAAATGAAACGGCAAAAAGCCGGGAAGACAAGGAGCCTTCACTCGTCTGGAAAAGGCAGTCGTCTGGCAGATATACAAAGCAGACCGCCGGCTTGTGCGACACATGATTTTAGTGATGTGATTGGTTGGAATAGAAAAGGATAAACAGGGCATTTCACAGGGTGATAAATATCGTCTGTGGAATGCTTTTTTTTCACTTGAAAACATAAAGATAGAGGGTGATGTGCAATGACGAAAATGTTTAAGGGAGTATTGTTCACATTAAAAAAGAGAGTACAGTCGATAAATGTAAACGACAGTGAATATTATAAATTTCATATCTTTGGATATTATGACGGGCTGGATATAAATATGATTGACAAATGGTATGAATTCCGGCCGAGAGGATTGCAGGACCGGCACCTTCAGGTCGATCTGAAGACACCATTTATTGATCAGTACACGATTCGCGTATTGATGCCGGAAAACAGGGATGTTCTGGAGAAAGAACAGGGGTTTGATTATTCATTTTGGGAACAGGTAGGGACAAATGAGAAAAATATCGAATCAATAAGAAAAAATTGTCCTTTTTTTACAATGTCTATTCTCAATTTGTCACGACGCTATGTCCATGAGTATGAAGATTTTGATAGGCTGCAGGCAGATATATTAGATCTGATAAAGCAGGAAATCAGCAATGCGGGATATTGTGTGAACGAACTCCATTGCGCAGTATTCCCATCAGTGGGCTATTCTGATTATATCATTGTATTTATGGTGGATAATCTGAAAAAAGCTTCAGATGTGATCGGAAATCTTCGCGGGGTTATGTCGCGAAAACAGAATAAAGTGTTTTCGAATTGTTATTCAGTCTGTGGGCTGGATCGGAACTGTTTTATCGACAGTACCTGGCTTGATAATATCCAGGAGCAGCAAAATTCAAGAATAACCATACGGATCAATCTGAAAGAAGGAATCTCAATAGATGAGTTTAAGGAACAACTGCGCGGTGTGTTAACAAAGGATACCGAATTGCTAAATGAATTGGAGGACAGTTATTTTACTACATTTGATAATTCGGATTGTTTTATTCTGCCATCGAAGCCGCTAAACTGCTATTTAAAACTTTATGTGACAAAGCAGGTGCTGAATCCGGATTCTAATTTCTTTAAAAAGTATATAACAAGTATCAGAACATCCGTGAGGATAAGCGATATCCCAAAATCAAATTCAGCAGAAACAAGAGCGTATGATGAAGAAAATCATGCTGAACAATTATCAATAGGAAATCCGGAAGACGCGGACAATCGCAATAAAAATGAAACTGCAAATGAGTGGAAGCAGGAATTCGTACAATTTATTGAGAAATATGAGACCTTTTTAACAACAAACAACATGCATATCAGAAGCTCAAAGGCGCTGCAGCACATTATGAAAAATTATATGAATCTTGTGCAGACGGGGCATAGTTTTGATATAGAACATATACTCGGCAAGGCGTTTCGTGTCTTGATCAGCAACGCGGAATACTATATTAATTTGCATAACAGTTTGCTGAAGGCCGAAGACGAGGAGAGCTATGAAGAGGCATTAGAAATAAGAAATGAGCTACAGGACGCTGTCATGCTTTTTAAGGATTACATAGGAACATTTATTACAGACTTGGCACGTTCTGACCGCTTTTTTATTGAAGGCAATACGCTGACTCATTCATCAATTGCATCTGCAACAAAACTGATTTTCGTATATACCACATTGCTTGAAAAACTTACGAAGGCATATAACGTGGAAGATAAATATACATTCGTAGTAATAAGCGGAGGCTGTGATTTGACACAAATTCACGATTTGTTTTCTTTTGCTACACCAGATGAGAAAATTAATAAACTGGTAATTATAAGGATTCCTGAAATGAGTCTATATGATGTGCAGGGAACACTTTTCCGTATTCTGCATGAGTGTATGCATTTTGTTGGAGATAGAAAGCGCAAAGAACGCTATACTTATTTTCTTCATGCAGCGGCAGATATTATATCCTGGAATATGGTTTACCTAGAATACATGAATAAGCGCTTTATGTTTGATACCATCCGGGATTTATCTGGGGAAACAGCGAACGGTCCTTTTATGGATAAACTAAATAACAGTCTTAAGAAAATATATATGAAGTGTGCTGAAAAGATTCAAGAATGCATTTTGAGAGTAGATGCATTTGCCAGGTATAAAGAAAATGTTGAAGAAAAATACTATTATACAGATGTATTGAGTGAAGAAATCCTGAGTGTGGAAAGTATGACTGCTATCTTTCGATGTTCGGATATTGAAAAAAATGAACTGATTAAGAACATATATGATGCATTGGCAGAAACACATAAAGAAGTGGTTCTTAAGATATGCGATGTACTTCAAGAAGAATATGACGATGCGAGAGAAACGGACCAGATACGGGCAATGAAAATTCGTTTTGCATTGGAAAGCGCATACCAGATGAAACGAAAATGCAATCTGCAGCGGGAATGCAATAAACGGGATCAAAAGTTAATGAATAATATTATCAGTTATCTGGAAGTGCTGTTTGGTAATAATATACCGGTCGCAGGTGCTGATTGGATTGGACAAATCGAAGAACTGGATCAGAAAGATTCAGAACAGTTGGATGAGATTGAAAAGAAGATAACACTTTTTACATGGGGTTATTTTGATATGCGGGAGGATGTTTTGTCAGCTATGATTGAAAGTTTTTCCGACTGCACAGCTATCAAGACATTGGATATGCCAGAAGAGGATTTTCTGTTGTCATTCATCTACGAAGTATGGGATATTGAAAAGGCTTTTCCAATGACAATAGCAGATACCTTGAGATTAGGCGCAGACTTAAAAGTCAGCTATAACACACAAGGAGAACTCGGTGACGAAACCATCCAAAGGATAAGAAATAAAGAAGAGGTCAGACGGAGACAAGGATATGCGTATAGAAATGTAGACGATATGATAACAAGGATTAATGTAATGCTGAAGGATTATCAGCATTCTGCTTTGGCTGGAGTAGTAGAAGTGCTTGAAAAGTATCTATCAGACTGTATGGTGAATGCGCTTGACGGATATTCAGATGAAATGAAACAACTTTACAACTGGAGCAAGCTGGATCCCAGTGAGAGTGTTTATAATGCAGTAAACAAGATATTTTCTCTGTGGATTATTATTGGGAAAGAGGAGGCGATTAATGATGAAGTTAGCTGAAGTGTTATTTCCTGAAGTATATGATCAAAATGAAAAGAAGCTGAACGATTTGCGGTACAACCTGGCTGGGAATACAAGTGACTGGATGCTTTGTCTTGGCGCGGGAGTGAGTATCTCAGTAGGCCTTCCCAGCTGGTACCAATTGATTGCTAAGATAAATGCTCAGCTGCTCCCGCTGGAGTTCAGTAATTCATGCCAATATAAAGAAACTGATTCGGAAGAGAGCAATGCCTATATTAAAGGAATAGAGAAGTTTCGAGAGGCATTGGAATGGGATGAGAAATTTGTTAAGAAAATGGCAGATGCATTCGAAGGAAAAAACTGGAAAATCTTCCATGATATTAATGTGCTGGAAGCAGCAGAATATGTCAGAAATTTTATTGAAATCCTGTCCGGTACTTCTGATGAGAAAACAGAAACGCCATGCGAACTTGATAATGAAATTAACAGTACGATAAATGATTTTATTCAGAAAGCCTGTTCTTTAAGTATTAATATAACTGATAGCGATATAAAGAATAAGACGCTCGGGGCTGTTGGTCAGTTGATGAAGGCTGAAAATGTACCTATTTTCAGTGCAATAACCTATAATTACGATAATCTGCTGGAATGTTATTTACGCGAGGGCTGTGGATGCGAGGAATCAAAAGTACATTCGTTTACCAAGGCAGATGAGTTAAAAGATTTCGGAAACAATGATGGATGGAATATCTATCATGTACATGGCAGAATCCCGGTAAAATCATTTAAAGGCGAAGAAATGAGCGAAAGCGTTATTCTTACGGAAACCGATTATTATGAAGAGGAACGGATGAATTATAGCTGGGTAAACATTATACAGTCATATGCGATAGCCAGAGAAAATCTTATATTTATCGGTTTTTCCGGGACGGATTATAATTTCCGCAGGATTATTAAGTATGTAAATCAGGACAGAATGAAAGAACATGACAGGTATATTTTTTTCGCAGTAGATGATATTGTGAAGGCTATATTTTCGGGAGAAGATGATATAGAAGTAGCTGTAAAGAAAATGGCAGATGGAAAAGGATACTCATATGAAAAACTAATGATAAATCATCTGATTTATGCTCAGACGCTTTATTGGAAAAAGCATGGTCTGACGGTAATATGGACTTCAATTTCAGAGCTGCCGGAAAAAATAAATTCGCTTCATAAAATGTAATTGTAAAAAAGGTTGTGTTCAAGTTACGATTAAAGAGAATGGTTTGGGATCAGGTGCAATTTCAGATGATATATCGTGAGGTAAGGGAAACAATTTCTCGGAAAAGTGACATATTTCTTGATTATTTTTTGTATTTATTTAACCGATGATTCCCTATAATCTATACCAACGACAGATAAGATGATTAAAAAATCATAATCAGCGTAAATTGCAAAAAGGAGGCAAAAAATAATATGAAGAAGAAAATTGTATCTGTCCTTCTGGCAGGAGCGATGGCACTCAGCCTTGCGGCATGTGGTTCAGCCGGCGGCTCAGGAGATAGTGCAGGCAACGCAACAGCAGGAGCAGAGGATTCAGGAGAAGTGGATTACGGTTCCGGTACGATCAAGATCTGGGTGGCGGAGCAGAGCGTGGACTTCACCAAGGAACAGGCTCAGAAGTTTATTGATGAGAATGAGGCGTATTCCGGTTATGACATCAATGTAGAGGCGGTCGGCGAAGGCGATGCAGCCAGCAATATGATCACGGATGTCGCGAGCGGCGCTGATGTTTTCGTGTTTGCACAGGACCAGATGGCACGCCTTGTTTCCGCAGGAGCTGTCAGTGAAATTATCGGAGACTATGCAGACTTTGTAACAGAGAACAACGATGAGGGATCCGTAGAAGCTTCTAAGATGGGGGATTCCATCTATGCATTCCCGGTTACATCGGATAACGGATATTTCCTCTACTATGACAAGAACGTGATCTCTGATCCGTCTACTCTGGAAGGAATCGTTGCTGACTGTGAAAAAGCAGGCAAGGGATTCTACATGGAGGTCAATAACGGATGGTATATGCCGGCATTCTTCTTCGGAGCCGGATGTACACTTACATATGACACAGATTCTGATGGAAACTTCACAGCCATTGATGCAACCTATGCTTCACAGGAAGGCGTTGAAGCGATGAAAGCAATCGTCAACCTGACAAAATCCACAGCATTCTACAATGGATCTTCTGTAAGCAATGCGACAAATGCAGCCGCAATTGTAGACGGAACATGGGATGCGTCAGCAGCGAAAGAACTGTTTGGCGATGGATATGCATGTGCGAAGCTCCCGACATTCACAGTGGACGGACAGACATATCAGATGGGCGGCTTCGGCGGATTCAAGCTTATGGGTGTGAAACCGCAGAGCGATACCGGAAAAGCTACGGTATGTCTGGAACTGGCAAAATATCTGACAAGCGCAGAGGTACAGGTAGAACGCTATAAAGCAGTCGCATGGGGACCGTCCAATCTGGAGGCACAGAAAGATGAGAGCGTACAGGCTGACGAGGCACTTTCCGCACTGAACGAACAGCTGCAGTACACCATCCCGCAGGGACAGTATCCGCAGGGATTCTGGGATCTGTCTACATCACTGGCAGATGATATTATCGCAGGAACATATGATAATGCTTCTGACGACCAGCTGATGACTGCTCTTGAGAACTACCAGGCAACATGTGAATCATATGTGACAAAATAATTCTGCGACGGCAGGCAGCTGAGCTTAACGCGGCAGAACAAAGTACTGACTCGACTTTTTCATTTTTATAACTTCTTACTTATACACGACTGTTGCGCAGAACGCCGGAAGGCAGTCTGCGCAACAATTGATTTAAGACAAAGTTAAACTGGAGGTATTTATGAGTAAAGACAATAAATCAACCGCCAAAAAGGGAACGCCGCTCTCGGGGACAGGCAAAGGACTCCGTGAAATCGGACTGACCTTTACAGAGGGGGACTGGACGGCTAAGCTGTCTTTCGTGATCATGGGCTTCGGCCAGCTGCTCCACAGACAGTTCCTCCGGGGAATTATTTTCCTTGCGATAGAGATATTTTTCATCTATTATATGGTCACTTTTGGCGCAGTCTACATTTCAAAACTTCCCACGCTGGGAACATCGGCCACATATGTGGACAAATCCGGAAACGTACCGGTTACAATCTATGGAGACAACAGTTTTCTGATCCTGCTGTATGGAATCCTTTCTCTGTTTGTCCTGTTTGCGTTCCTGTTCCTGTGGAGGGTGAACATCCGTCAGAACAGGCAGATCTATCTGCTGAAGAAGGCCGGCAAGGCTCTGCCTACATCCAGACAGGATTTCCGGTCTCTGTTTACAGAGAATTTTGACAAAACGCTGCTGGCGCTTCCGAATATCGGAATATTTGTATTTATCGTAATACCGATCATCTTCATGATATGCATCGCGTTTACAAACTATGACGCACAGCACCAGCCGCCAAGCAATCTGTTCGGATGGGTGGGCCTGGAGAACTTTAAAAATCTGTTAAGCATTGGAGGCTCCGGATTCGGCTCTACCTTCTTCACTGTCCTGGGATGGACGCTGGTTTGGGCGTTTTTCGCTACATTCCTGAACTATTTCCTGGGTATGGGAGTGGCTATCCTGATCAACAAGAAGGGGATCAGGTTCAAGAAACTGTGGAGAACGATCCTGGTCATGACCATCGCGATCCCGCAGTTTGTATCACTGCTCTATGTGTATAAGCTGTTTGCCAACGACGGTCTGGTAAATGCTTATCTGCTGAAGTGGGGACTGATCGATTCCTATATACCGTTCTGGTCCAATGTGGCTATCGCCCGTGTGCTGATCATCGTGATCAACCTCTGGGTAGGTATTCCGCCTACTATGCTGATGGCAACCGGTATCCTGATGAATATTCCGGAAGATCTGTATGAAAGCGCCAGGATTGACGGCGCCAATGCATTCCAGATGTTCCGCAGCATTACGCTGCCCTATATGCTGTTCGTGACAGGACCGTATCTGCTGACAGCATTTACCGGAAATCTGAACAACTTCAACGTCATATTCCTGCTGACCCAGGGAAATCCGTTGTCTATGGATCTGGCAGGAGGAGCAGGTTATACGGACCTTCTGATCACCTGGCTGTACAAGCTGACTGTCAATGACACGAACTACCGTATGGCAGCCGTGATCGGTATTATGGTATTTGCAGTAACGGCAGTCATATCGCTTGTAGTTTACCGGCTGCTGCCTTCTGTAAGAGACGAGGAGGGATTCCAATAATGGCTAATAAGAATAAAGAAAAGAAAACCGCATCCAGGAGCAGAAACAGAAAAATCGGAAATGCCATTACCTATGCGATACTAATCATCATCAGCATTATATGGCTGTTTCCCTTTGTAGGACTTGTGCTCCAGAGTTTCCGTTCCTATGCGTCAGAGTACGGCGGCATGGTAGCATACCTGATGCCCAAGGAATTCTCTCTGGACAACTACACTTATCTTTTCAGCGGAGACTGCTCCTTTGTAAGATGGTATCTGAATACGCTGATCGTTGCGGTATGCGCAGCAATTTTTAATACATTTATGGTGCTGAGCGTAGCCTATGCGCTGTCCAGACTGAGATTCAGGGGAAGAACATTATTAATGCAGTTCTGGCTGATCCTTGGCATGTTCCCGGGCTTCCTGACGATGATCTGTATGTACTTCCTTCTGCAGCAGTTCGGACTGACTCAGGCAGGCGCGATCCCCGGTCTGGTGCTGGTAACGGTGGCAAGTTCCGGTATGGGTTACTATGTGGCGAAGGGCTTCCTGGATACCATGCCAAAGGCGCTGGACGAATCCGCGCGGCTTGACGGAGCATCCAACGCCCGCATCGCGGTCACGATCATCCTTCCGCTGGCCAAGCCGATTATCATCTATACGGCACTGACTGCATTCATGGCTCCGTGGTGTGACTATGTATTCGCATCCTATGTGGCGTTCGGCTACAGCAAGAGCTATAACGTAGCGGTTGCACTGCAGCGCTGGGTATGGACAAACGATTATCAGGGCTACTTTACAAGATTCTGTGCCGGCGGCGTACTGGTAGCGATACCGGTAACGATACTGTTCCTCTGCCTGCAGAAATACTATGTAGAAGGTGTTACAGGCGGCGCCGTGAAGGGCTGATATACGAAGAAATACAAAACGTTACAGGACATGATCTCAGTCCTTCCCTGTCCTGAAGCAGGATAAAAACAGAAGAAAATCACATAAAAATGCACGTTATACAGAAACAGCCGGCCGGCGTATACAGGCCGGCTGTTTCTCTCAGAATCTTTGGAAAATGCTATAAATCTGCGATTTGTTTTATGTGCTTTGCTGCTTTATTACATTAGAATAATATCATCGAAATGATAGAAAGAGGATAGAAGCCGGTAAAGGCGCAGCATAGTAAAGGATGGGTGAGAGGAATGTATACAGTGCTTATAGCAGATGATGAGAGGATTGAACGCAAGGGAATCCGCAGTCTCATTGAGAAAAAGGATCCTGACTGCCGGATCCTGGAAGCGTCCAACGGGAAGGAGGCGGCGGCTCTGATGGGAGCAGAGGATATCGATATCCTGCTGACAGATATCAGGATGCCCTTCTTGACGGGACTGGATCTTGCGAAACAGGCGGCGGAGGATAAGAGAGAGATGCAGACTATTCTCCTCAGCGGATTTCAGGATTTCGACTATGCCAGGACTGCGATCGAATACGGCGTGAAGGATTATATCCTGAAACCTGTTGATCCCTGCGAGTTCAACCGGGCGTATGAAAGCGCCCAGCAGTGTCTCCGGAAAAGAGAGGAAGCAATGAAGAGCAGAGAAAAAACATCAAAAGCATTGAGCAGGTATTTTATGAGCCGTTACATAATGGAAAGTAAACCATCCGTTCTGTCGGAAGCGGAGGGCCACGTAGATTTTGCCATATGGGAAAAGATCCATTACATCTGCCTGATCGAAGGAACAGACGATTTCTTCGAGGAATCAGAGGAACAGTTCAGGAACGTACTTAACGATTACTTTCTGGAAAAGGTAACCTACCTGAATCTGAATACAAACCAGGCACTTCTGCTGTTCCTGGAAGAGCCGAAGAACCTGCTCAGAGAAGCAGAGGGATTCTCTCACAGACTGTATATGGACTTCTGCATGGAATTCTGGATCGCGGTCAGCGGCAGGATGGAATCCTATAAAGAACTGCCCAGAGTATACCGGAAACTGGACAGCCTGATGGAAGAGAAATTCTACCAGACCGGAAGAAAAGTGTTCTGCGAGAACCCGGAAGATCCCGGCGACAAGGCGATAAACGAAGGACAGCTGCTGGGTATGCTGGAGCGGGATATCCGTAACCGGGACGTGTATCATCTGGAGGAACATTTCCATAGGGTGGTAAAAAAATACAGCACCAGCCATCAGTTCCCGACCATGTACGTGAAGTTCGTCTTCTCCAATCTTGTAAAAGCCATGTGGGAGTCGACAGCAATGATGCAGACGGAAAGACTGGAAAAAGTAGTGGATGAGATGTACACCTGTCAGAGCATTGCCGGGATCACAGAGATCACGGAAAAGCAGATGGCAAAATACATGCAGTTCATTGCCGAGGATAAAGGAAGCCTGAAGTACAAGACAGAACTTACAAAAGAGTATGTCAGGAGTCATTACGGAGAAGATATTAATCTGGACGTGCTGGCCAGAAGGCTCTATCTGTCTGCCGGTTATCTGAGCATGATCTTCAAGAAAGAAACAGGCGAGAACCTGAATCAGTACATCAAGAACATCCGTCTGGAAAAGTCAGCGGAGCTCCTGAAAAGCACAGATAAGTCGATCAGTGAGATCGGATGTGATGTAGGGTTTAAAAACATGTCGTATTTCTGTAAATGCTTCCGGCAGCAGTATGGGATCACTCCGGATACATATCGCAAACAGGCTGCTTTATCATGATGCCGCCGGGCTTTTGCTCTTATATGAGCAAGCTTATGAGACTCAGACCATTTGATCCCGGCATCATAAAATTCTTGGAATATTAACATGTTTCTATGTTTTTTTACATTAATAGTTTGTTCATAAAAACGTAAAATATATTCATAAAGACAGAAAAAGAACATAAGCATAATACCCGTCGAAGTGATCTTCGGCGGGTAAACAGCGCATCAGTGGAGTAAAGCGGGAAAGGAAAAAAGGTCGGCAGGAATTATGAAAAAGAAAGTATGGAGTATATTACTGACGGCAGCGGTGCTACTGTCAGTTGCAGATCTGCCGCTGGAGGCGGGAGCAGCCGGAAATCCCGGCGCTTCTGGATCTGGAGTTCAGATCTCAGTAAAGCAGAATGACAATGAGAAGACAGAACAGGGAACCGTCCGTACTGCTCATGTCAGTGCGATAAACAGTGGAACAGAAGACAGTGTGCTTCGCGTATATCTTCAGACAGAAGACGGCACAAGTCCAGATACGGATGTAGAAGTGATCAATCTGTACAGTGATGAAGGTGAATTTACAGGCGCCTCGGACATAGAAGAAAGTACACTGAAGGATACATTAAAAGAAGCACTGACATTGTCTGACGGAAACGCGGCGGCTTTGGAAGCAGAGTGGAAACAGACAAAGGACAGAAGCGGTACAGTAACGGAGAGATTCCTGGAGGCAGCGCTTCCGGCGGGAGCGGCAGCATCTTTCGACATGCAGCTTATGTACCGCACGGATGAAGAAAACTACACAAAAACAACCCTGGTAAAGGCAAAAGCATTTGTGGATGATCAGGATGTGACCCAGGCTTCCGAGGATGAAGATGAGGACAGTGAAGCAGAGTTTGTGTGGGAAGCGGAAGCTGATACGGCGGAGAGTGAGGCCGGGGAAGATAGTTCAAATATAGCATTGTACAGCAGAGCGATCGCCAGGTCAAACGCAGATACACTGATTATCTATTTTACTCCAAGTGATGAGTGGATAAATAATGGCTATACTTTCCAGGTACAGCTGAAAAAACAAAGTGACAAGGATAACTGGACCGGATTAAGAGATCTCACAGACAGCGGCGAGACAGTAAATGGGAAAAAAGTATATTTTGCAGAATTTACAGTTGGAGAGAACAACGATGAATCAAAAGATCTTCCTTATGGAGGAACGGCTCTGGTACAATTTCAATATTTTAACAATAGTACGTACCAAGGGAAATTAGAACCGATTAATGAATGGACAAGCGCCTCATCACTGAATGGGAAATATTTTGATGCGAATAATCCGGACGCCGGATTTGTAGAATTTAATCCGGATAAGACAAGCTTCGCAGGCACGAAACTTGGCTTTATCGATATGACGCAGAGTCTTCCGGAAGATTCTGTTACAGTTGAATTTTTTACAGACAGCAATTATTCGAGCGGATCAACGAAAGTGAACGGGGAGTTCTATGTGCCGGATGATTATAACGGAACAGAAGAATATACAAAAGTCAGGCTGAATGTAAATGGTGCTCAGACAGAGCAGTTTTCTCTGGATGAACTCATTAAAAGCGGAACTACATATTACTGTTATGGAGAAACAGAACTTTCAAACGGCAGCTTGATCAGTGGATGGCAAACTCCGGTATCCGGCAGTGATTCCATTGCGGGACGGACTCTATATTTTTCTTCACGTGATTTCAGCTTTAATGACAAAATACATATTGGCGGCAAGGAGGAAACTCTGTCTGAGAGATATGAGGGAAGTGTAAACACACTTTTCTATACAATTCCAGATGATTTAGAAGCAACTCAGGATACGATCATTAAAATTGCACATGAAAACAAAACATATCATTTCCTGTGGAAGGATTTCGCAAAAAATAAAGTTACGGTGTCGGGTAATGTGGCGGAAGTATCTGATGTACAGTCGGTAGAAAGAACAGTTTATTTTGACGCAACGCTTTCGAAACTGTATTACGGGATATCCAAAACAGGTGCAGACGGTAAAGCTGATACATCCGAGACGCCAAACGGCAAAGAGTCAGGCAGTGCAATACCGGCTAAAGAAGGCGGAGACGTATACTTCTGGATGAGAAAAGACCAGAATGACAGCGGACAGAAAGGCACCATGACGAAAGTAAACGATAACCTTTATAAATGCACTGTCCCGGCAGAATATACAGAGATTACGTTTGCTGCTTATTCCTATGATACTGCTAATGCCGGAATTGCATGGAATGGAGATGGAACAGACTGGCTTGAGATTCCGGCATTTGAGGAGCCGTGTTTTTATGCAGATTCGGGAGATTCTGTTACATATTATTCGAAAGAAGGGAATACCCGAGGCGGATACTGGGATGAAAAGGGCGCGTTAAGAGATGCTGAAAAAGGCAAAAATACAGATGTAGTAGATATAAAAAGTGAGGCATTTGAAAAAGAAGCGGATACGATGTATGTCAACTCTACATTCTATGATTACTATACGGATTATGAATTAAACGGCTGTAATCGGGATAATTATGAGGGTGAAAACGGTACATCTCAGAGAAACTGGGTAACATTCCGGCAATTTGATCAGGC
>DXCZ01000093.1 GCA_019115765.1 Candidatus Mediterraneibacter stercoripullorum
TGCTATGCCCTTTTTTCTATCCACCAGATTTTTTGTCTCTGATCTCCATAATTTTTCTCCTTCTGGAATCGAATATGTGTCGATTCTTCTCACTGGTTACTCTTATTCTATTAAGTTTCCGAGACTACACTGTATTTATCACATCCTTCAGGATCTCTTTTTCCTCCGCACTGACCTCATTCAGGAAAGAACAGCATAATTCAAAAGGATCCAGTTCTTTCTCCGGCGTATACTCGTTCTCATAATCCGCCTTCCGGTAAGTCTCCCGCCGGATTTCCAGCAGATGCGGGAATGCATTACGGATCCGGTCCTGCATATCAAGGACATCAAGATCCACTCTGTCCGTCAGGACCACAGTCACATAGTCATCACACCCCTGCTCCAGTACCTCTTCCAGCACTCCCCTGATCACACGTACCTGGCGAAGAGGTTCCAGAGGAAGGACTGTTGTCTTTCTTTCACCTTTCGGCCCCAGCTCTGCCATAACAATCCCCTTCTGCTGTCCCGCTTCACTGACAGAACATGCAAGCGGAGTACCGCAGTACCGGCAGAATTCACTTCCAACCTGCATGGGCTTGTGGATATGTCCCAGGGCAGCATAGTCAAATGCCTGGAGAACATCGGCAGAGACCTCATCGATATTTCCCACAGTCCGGATCTCCGAATCCATCCGTTCCACTTCATCCGCCTTTCTTCCTGCGGGAAGATAGAACTGGTGGCTGACTATCACATTCCTCTTGGCGGGGTCGATATCTTCTCTCGCGATCAGCCGCCGGATCGTTTCGTTATATGACAGATTATTGCCATTCTCATCCGTACCCACGATCTGCTTTACCATGGACGGTTTTACAAAAGGAAGGAGGTAAATGTTTACATCACCGTGCTGGTCGGAAAGAACAATTTTTTCTATATATTCTCCTTCTGTTGCCGGAGGCAGGCCGATCATATGTACGTTCTGCCGGGAAAGAACGCTCCGGAAACAGTTGACGCGCGGACCGCTGTCATGATTTCCGCTGATCAGCATGACCGCCGCATCCGGCAGTTCTGAAGAAAGCCTGCCGATAAAATGGTCAAATATCTCTACTGCCTCTGCTGACGGAATTGCTTTATCATATATATCACCTGCCACAAGAACTGCATCCGGGTGTTCTCTGACAGCAATATCAACAATCTGATCCAGAATATACACCTGATCTTCCCTCAGATCGCGGTTGATTAGTTTCAGACCAATGTGAAGGTCTGAGAGATGAAAAAATTTCATTCTGGTTTTCTCCTTTCGCTAAACATAATTACAGTTTGCCAAATATACTCCCAGTGTAACACAAATAGACAAAAGCAGCACTGAAAAAGAAGTCCCTATTTATTAACATGCAAGTTTTTTGCCATTGTATTCTTGTATACTATTTTTTATTGCACACATACTATTTTTGCATATTCTGTTATATGTGTTCTTTTAAGATGTATTCGTGTATACAATTATAAGATCAGCCTTATTATTCCAAGAATCAGTAGATGTATCGGATAAAACAGATAGAAAAACCACTGGGAAAACCTTTTTCCTTTCCCGATTCTTTGTCCGTTATACATATATACGATCACAAAGCCTGCAGCTACAACTCCCAAGGCTGACGCAACAGCATAGACAAGATTATAAACAGTAGCATACAGACTGTCTCCAAATGCAAAATCAGATAATACAAAAAGGCCTGCAGCGGCTCCAAAGGCTTTCTTCGTTCTGCCCATATCTCCCCTGCTCCATGCGAATAACAGGGTGAATACAGGCGCCAGCAAAGCCCAGTCGGAAAAAGCTGATATAAAGAACAGACAGACATAGAGAAGAACTTTTACAGAGAAATCCGGTACTCTTTCCCGGACTAGAAGTATACAGAAACACAAAAACAGCGTAAAGATCATGTTAAAGCCACAGAAGGAGATTATCCTCTCTCCCGTATATGCTTCCGAGAAGGCAAGACAGAACGGAACCTCAGACAGCAGAGCAAACAATGCCAGTCTGATGGCATACTTTTTCTTTGAACGAGTATAATGATATCCCTCCGCAAGAAACCAGCACATGACCGGTGCTGTAAAATAACCGATATCAACCAGTACGGTAAAGAGGACTGTTCCCTGCTCCAGAAAGATATTGGCAATATGGTTCAGAAGCATTGTGAACATAGCCAGATATTTGATCATATCCCGATTCAGTACCCGTGTCTGCATAGTTCCTTCCTTTCTATTTTGCATGTCTGCTTTTCAATTCTCTTATCCGTTCCAGAAAACGTCCGCTGTACTGCGCCAGTTTCTTCGTGCCCATACCGTTGATCTCCAGCATCTCTTTCTCAGGGAAAGCATCATACTCAAAAACAGGCACACCGTATTTCACATTATACAGTATGCCTGTTTCACTGTCAAAAAAGCCTGTTTGATATTATTTTGATTCTATCTTCTATTTCTCCCGTATCTTCTTCAGCGCTGTTGTGAATTTGATAGGATTACCGTACATCAGCGTTCCGAACTGGAAGATCTTCGCTGCAAGGAATCCTGTTACAGCGCATGTTGCAGCAAGGAGCACTCCCGATATAATGATTTCCCATATCTCCACGCTTCCCATAGAGATTCGGATCAGCATTCCATTGCTCGAAGTAAACGGAATAAAGGAGGCCACTCTCATTAATATACCGTCACTGTCATTCATCCCGAAGATGGCAATGAAGAAGGACACAAGGTAAATCATAGTAATAGGCGTTGCCGCCTTGCTGATATCCTCCGTCTTGGAAACCAGTGCTCCAAGCATTCCGAAACAGAATGCATACAGCAGATAGCCCATGATCCCAAATACGGCAAATGCCGCCCATACCGGAATCGGTATGTCAAATACATTATCCAGCAGTCCGCCCCAGCTCTCGCCGAATATCTGATAAGCTCCAACTGCGCTGCCAAGGATCAGTGCACACTGGATCAGTCCGGCGATGGCCCCTGCCAGCACCTTTCCGAAGATCAGGCTGTTGCTGTCCACACTGGTAACAAGGATCTCGATGGCTCTGTTGCTCTTCTCTGACGTCACAGATGTGGCGATCATCTGTCCATAGAAGATCAGGAGGAAATACAGCACCATGATCAGCATATATGTATATGCGTAATTTCCCGCGCTGTCCTTTCCCAGGATCTTAGTCTCTACTGCCGGCTGAGTCTGATACAGGGTCTCGATCTGAACCGGATCCATCCCCTGTTCTGTCAGTATCTGCGCACGGTATGTCATGGCAGCCGCCTGAGAAAATGCATCCTGCGTCATATCATACATGGAGTTATTTTCCACCACATAAGTATAGTGAAGCAGATCCTCTACGATAAAACCAGCTTCCGCTTCTCCGCTATTGACCGCATCCTCCACCTGATCTGTATCTGTACAGCTGATCCATTCTACATTCATCCCCATGGATGCTGCAAAAGCTCCGGTATCCACGATACTGCCGTTTTTATCCCAAAGTGCAAAAGACACTGCACTTTCCTCTGCATCTTCTGAAACATCTCCATCCGTCTCATCTCCTGTCGAAACGCTTCCGGAGACAGTGCTGTTCCCGGATCCGTCCCGGTCCATATTCATTATGACGCCGGGCACTGCGATGATGCCAACGGCAAGGATCATCAGGACGATAGTCGTCAGCAGGAAACTCTTGTTTTTAAAATAATTGTTCAGCTCAAATTTCAATACTGTCAGGAACTGTCTCATGCCTGGTCACCTGCCTTTTCCACAAATATCTCCGTCAGAGACGGTTCGTAATTTCCGAATTCTTCCGGGATCAGCCTTGTCTCAAGAAGTCCTGCAAGCAGCTGTTCCCTGGTACAGCCTTCCTTCAGCTCCACGATCACCTTTTCCTTTCGTCTTCCCACAACATGTATCACGCTGCCCAGACACTCTTCAAGAGTAAGCTGCGGCTCCTCAAACTCTGCTCCCAGTCCGATCACAAGACGGTTGCGTCCATATTCTCTCTTGATCTCTGCCAGATCGCCGGAGAGCACCACAGCCCCATGGTTGATCAACACGATATCCTCACAGAATTCCTCCACGTAGCTCATCTGGTGGCTGGAAAAGATCACCAGCTTACCGTCCTGTATCTGCTCACGAATCACATCCTTAAGTATCTGTGAGTTCACCGGATCCAGGCCGCTGAAAGGTTCATCCAGGATCACAAGATCCGGATTGCAGACCAGTGTCTGCGCAAGCTGCACTTTCTGCTGATTTCCTTTTGACAGCGTCTCCAGCTTCCTCTGGGCATATTCGTCCACTTCCAGCCGTTTCAGCCAGCGCATGGACTGTTCCTTCGCATCAGCGCGGCTGCTTCCCCGCAGCTGAGCAAGGTACATCAGCTGCTCCAGCACTCCTTTCTTCGGATACAGTCCTCTTTCCTCCGGCAGATATCCGATTCGGAAATCCTTTGTCCGGAACGGTTTCCCATCTACCAGAATCGATCCTTCATTTGCATGGAACACATCCATCAGAATACGGATGGTAGTCGTTTTTCCTGCGCCATTCCTTCCCAGAAGACCAAGCGCCTTTCCGCTTTCGATGGAAAAAGAGATTCCATGGAGTACTTCTTTATCTCCGAAACTCTTTTTCAGATTGATTACCTCTAATTTCATCTCCTGCTTCCTTTCCCTCTTATTCCGGTCTGCGCTGCGGCAGAGTTACTGCCTGGTCCGCAGACTCCCTTTCCGAGATAAGAAAATGATAGTGTTAATGCAGCAAAGCCATGCTTTACTGTACTAACACTATCATACAATTCACAAAAAGTAAATAGGTAATTTCGTTTTTTTATATGGATTTATAGCTTTGCGGTAAAACCGATCTTCTTCGGCACCAGACACGATTCCACCTTCTGGGCAATATAGCAGCTCAGCTTTTCCAAATCTGGTTCTTTCTCACCAGTTATATCCGCGCAGAGCATAAGCCGGTGATCCGGCCCCCAGCATGTATATGCTTCCGCATGTTCGATTCCGTCATAATCCTCGAGAACATCCTCCAGCTTCCCAAGGTCCAGGAAATCCCGTCCCGTCAGATTCTCAACCATGATCGTCCTGCCGCATCTCTCAAGGATATCCAGGCTTCCATCCGGGAGGATCCTTGCATTGAGTCCGGTCTGGTACAGTACGCCAGGTCCATACGGATTAGTGATCTTGTCTGTCCAGTCTTTCGTCGGATGATCCATAATATAAAGAGTACCCCATGCTCCAAATGGCTGCTTGCGGCATGTCTCGTCAAAAACATATGCCTTTACCAATGTGTCCTTTGACACATCATGAATCAGCTCTGATCCCGCTGCCTCATTTACCGCTCCTGCTTTCAGGAAGAAGTGCTTCGGGAAAAGCCGTTCCGGCAGATGCTTTTTCAGACGGCGCACTGATGGCTCCGTAAGCATAGCCTCCATAATGATATCCATACATTCCATAAATATCTTCAGCTGCTGTTCATCAAAACGGTTCTTCCAGTATCTCAGCTCGTAGAAATAGAATCCTTTCTTGTTGGACATCACCTGTAGGTGGAACGGAAGTGAATCCAGCTGAATCGGTTCCCTGTATGCCGGTGCTCCGCCGATTTCATCAAGGTTCAGGATATCTCCCTGATACTGGAAAAACATTTCATCCGCATGGAGCGCAGAAATGTGACAGCGCATTGTCTCCATGATCTGGCGCGCCGAACTGTTCAGCAGCTGCGGGACCGTCTGGTGAGGAACATTGGTGTAGCGGAACAGATAGCTCAGGAACAGCGGTCCTGCAAGCCTGGTCCAGCGGCTGTCTGTACGTCCGCTGTGGATGCTGGTGCTGACTACATCCTTTTCATTACTGAAAATACTGATACAGTAATTATATGCGGTCAGGAACATGACATTCTCAGATACTCTGTGCTTCCTGCAGAAGGCGTTCAGCTGATTAGGACTGATGTTAAACCTGCCCTTTAACGATCCATTTTCACCTCTGTTTAAATCATGGAAATCTCTGAGTGTCAGGATGCTCTTGCGGATTTTAAGGTCTTTCATCAGCTTCTGGTAGTAAGTGATATCCTGCTCTCTCTTTCCTTTCGCATCCCTTGCCTTTTCATCCAGCACATATTCGAACAGCGTATAATTCTCTTTCTCTACCGGCTTTCCGGCATACAGGTCATTCAGATCCTCGAAAAGGATCTTCAGTGTCATACCGTCTCCTACAATATGAGCGATATCAAGGAACAGATAGTTCGCGCTGTCTGTCTGATAAATGCCCGCATGGTAAAGCGGTTCATCCTTTTCATACATGTAAGGCACAAGAAGGTGCTGCCGGGTCTCCTGAAACTCTTCATCTGTCTGGCTGATGATAGGGATATTAACCCGCATATCATCATGACGGAAACTCTTATATGCTCCGTCGTCCAGCTGGATAATGGATTTCAGACCTGGATGGACATCAAACAAGTCCTCGACAGCTGTTTTCAGTCGATTCAGATCTACGCTGTCATCCAGATGGATCAGCGACGGCAGGTTGGCTGTTGTGTTGCCCCTCATCACATATGCAAAATAAATCTGCAGGTTGGTCAGCGGATAAACCGGCCGCACGCTGTAATCCACTTTTTCCTCGCTCTGAGTCTGAATATAATATGCTTCCAGCTTCTCAACCGTAGCATGAGCCATCAGATCATCCAGTGTAAGGGAGAAATCCATATTATCCGCCAGTTCAGTCAGGAGAAGAACACTTCCCATGGAATCCATGCCGGCTCTGTAAAAATCTGTATCAATGCCGAAGTCCTGATTGCCCATGATGCCGGCTACAATATCATAAATCTTCTGCTGAAGCCCGTTTTCCGGCATGACAAGCTTCTTCCGGTTCTCTTCCTCCTGCTTCTTCTGGCTGAAATAATTGGACCGTTTGATCTTCCTGGAAGACGTCTTCTCAAATGGATCCTTGCGCACCCGATAGTTCAGGATACGCTTGAAGGAAGGCAGCTTCTGATTGATCTTTGCAATACTCTCTCCCACTGCCCCCTCGATATCTGTGATATCACAGGACTCCGCATATTTGAAATTCGGATAGATCTCCGCGGTAATAACATCATTTTCTTCAAAGACAAGAATATCCTCTACGATCGTCTCATCCTCAAACATATTCTCAATCTGCTCAGGAGCCACATTTTCACCATTGCTCAATATAATTAGATTTTTCTTCCTGCCGGTCAGATAGAGGAAATTCTCCTCATCAACATATCCCAGATCTCCGGTCCTCAGCCACCCGTCATCTGTGATTGCCTCTGCAGTATTCTCCGGGTCCTTATAATATCCCATCATAACAGACGGACTCTTCACCTGGATCTCACCGTCCACGATACGTACCTGGCAACGGTCGACAATCTTACCCACGGATGCTACTTTATCCGGTCGATCCCAGTCCGGAGCGGAAATAACAGGAGAACATTCCGACATGCCATAGCCCTGCCCAATGGAAATGCCAAGATCCATATAATTCTGTGCCAGTTCCGGTGTAAGATATCCGCCTCCGCACACAACTCTGTGCAGGCGGCTGCCAAACACCTGCGTCTTCAGCTCCTCCTGACTTTTATCCGGATTCTGTTTCCTGAGCAGGCAGAAACGATTATAAAGCGCCTTTGCCACCATAGGAACTGCCCGGAAGGAGGTTGGTTCAAAAAGGAGCAGATGCTCTGCCAGCTTGCTCATATCCCTGTTCAGGCACAACAGGACACCATAGCGCATAGCCACAAGTACATCACTGTTAATACAGAATACATGATGGATTGGAAGTATATTTAAGTAAATTTCATTTTCAGGGTGATTTTTATCTGTACTGCTGAATGTATTATCGATCAGATTCCGGTTGGAAAGCATAACGCCTTTTCCCCGGCCTGTTGTTCCGGATGTGAACAGGATCATTGCGCAGTCAGTCTCCGCAACACGGGGCGTAACTGTACGACCTTTAAACTCCTTAAGAATATTATCAGAACATGGCACATGTCTTCCGTGCTGAAATGATATATAGGATCTGACTCTGGGGCATTTTTCTTTCGCTCCTTCTGTCAGGGAATGATGCTCCCAGTCATAGAAAAGGATATCTACATCTGACCGGTTCAGACAGTCTGACAGACCATCCACGTCCAGCTGGATATCAAGAGGCACTACTGTATTACCATTAGACATAACCCCAAGCATAACTGCAAGATAATGATGGCTGCTGCTACCAAGAAGCCCCACCTGGACCTTGTGCCCGGTCTTGGCATCCTGTTCCTTTGTCCATGCCGCAATAGCGTCACATTCCTCTCTGAACTGCCGATAGGTAACATCATAGATAACATCATTGTCCTCATAACGAAGAAATACTTTGTCTCCATGCTCTTTTCCCGCATTTTCCACCAGATCATAAATTGTTTTTGTGTTCTCGTACGTGATCATATTTTCCCTCTATAATAAATCTTCTTCCCCTCAGGGAGAAAAGTAAGGGCAGGATCCATTTTCGACTATCGGTCGGTCTCATGCGGATCCTGTTGCCGTTGACATGTTACGAGGATAATATATCAAATATCAATGAATAATTCAATTTGCATGTCTACAAGATATTGTTAAATCCAGGTAATATTTTATTCAAATTGACCAACGGTCGAAAATAATCTCTAAGTCAAAGACCCCGATGCAAGCATGCGGGGCATCAAACTAGCAACGATGCAAGCATCGGGGTATTAGACCCTCGCGGCAGTCGCCAAATGGACATGCCAGCATGTCCGCTTGGCTCGTTGCTCGCGGGAA
>DXCZ01000094.1 GCA_019115765.1 Candidatus Mediterraneibacter stercoripullorum
TGTTAATGCTCTCCTTGGCTGTCATGATCCCGCTCTGTCATGCTGACATGAAATTGCCAGGATATCTGTCATGGAATGTTCCCTTTGATGGGGCGGATAACCGCCCCATCACGGAAAGAATTAGTTCATACATCCATGCTCTGCCAGCACTTTAAGTGCCGAGACGATGGTACAGGCATCTGCCTTTTTCATTCGGCTGTAATGCCGGAGGCGTTCCTCATTCCAGAAGAGATCTGTCAGTGATGAGAGTTCTGTACCAACATCCCAGTTGGGGATACAGAGATGCGGTGAATGTCTGGGGAGTAACTCCGGCAGAAGATAAATTTGCCGTGGCAAATGCAGGAATTGACGCAATGGAGAAATTTTTCCGGTCTATCGTTCTGCCAATGACGCTCGCTGAATTTAAAATTGATGATTCCAGATTTGAGGAAATGGCTGTAAAGGCTGTAGAGGTAGGACACCTTGACGGGGCGCATGTTCCTCTGAATGAAAAGGATGTTGTAGAGATCCTGAAAATGTGCATGTAATATGTTTCTGGAAAATGGGTTCTTTGTTTGACGCAATGTCAGGATATCGGTATAATGAAATACAGTATTTTTATATCTTTTATATCGTAAAATCCCGATAAACCCACGAAAAAAGGAGCGTGTCAATTATGCCAAAAGGATCTCCGGAGCTGACCAGGGCTAGAAAAGAAGAAATAATCAATGCCTGTGCAGAGCTTTATGAAACGATGAATTTTAAAGACGTCACTCTAAAAGAAGTTGGAAAGAAAACACCGTTTTCCCGTACATTGATCTATTACTATTTTCACACAAAGGAAGAAATCTTTCTCGCGCTGCTTCAAAAGGAATATGAGGCATGGATTCAGGATCTGAACTCCATACGGCAAAGCCATCAGAAAATGTCGGTTGAACAGTTTGCCGAAGAACTGGCACATTCTCTGGAGAGACGTGATCGACTGCTGAAACTGATGTCAATGAACCATTATGATATGGAGAGCAACAGCAGGATGGAGAATCTTGTCGCATTCAAAAAGGTGTATGGAAACTCTATGCGAACGGTTGACGGTTGTCTGGAGAAGTTTTTTCCTCATATGACAGCGGATGACAGGCAGGGGTTTATTTATGCATTTTTCCCGTTCTTATTTGGCGTGTATCCATATACTGTTGTGACAAACAAGCAGAAAGAAGCGATGGAGCAGGTGCAGGCCAATTATGTGTTCCTTTCAATCTATGAAATCATTCAATCAATTACGATAAGATTACTGCCTGGTTTTAAAGACAGATAGTCGAGTGGTATGTCTGCAATGATCCGGCACGCTGAATTTCCAAAGCGGGCGTACAATTTAGAAAGAAACTGAAATAAAGATAAGTCTATACATTTTAGAGAAAAGGTGTCCTAAAAGTCACAAAAAGACTTGAAGGATACCTTCTTTTCGTCTGAAAATGAAAGTTGATTATTCGGGAATTCTGGCGGTCTGTGAAAACGCCGGCCATCTGTAAGCCATTGCAGAGGCATTCTTTCTTGACCTGCTCTTCCGCGGATAATATAATCTATGCAGGACCATATGGGGGTTCTAAGAGGGAACGGGAGAATGACCATGTTGAGGATAGCGATTGTTGAAGACGAAGAAAATTATATCTCTGTTCTGAAAGACTATCTGGAGAGGTATAAACAGGAGTCAGGAGAACAGATTGAGGTTACGGTTTATCATGACGGAGATGAAATTGCCGCGTTTTACCGCGCACAGTTTGATATTATTTTGATGGATATTGAGATGAAATTTATTGACGGGATGACTGCGGCTGAGGAGATACGGAAAGTAGATTCTTCGGTCTTTATTATTTTTATTACAAATGCCCCGCAGTATGCCATCCGCGGATATGAAGTCGGCGCCCTGGATTATATATTGAAACCGGTATCTTATTTTACGTTTTCCCAGAAGCTGGGGCGCGCGGTCTCTAAACTGAAAAAGCGCAGTGAAAAATGGATCACGATATCAGTCAAAGGCGGTGTGATGAGGATGGCTCTTTCTGATATTTATTATATAGAGAGTGAAGGACACAGCCTGATCTACCACACGAAAGAGGGTCCTGCTGTCTCCTCTGCCACGCTGAAATCTGTGGAGACGATCATGGAAAAAATGGAGTTTGTGAGAATCAATAAATGTTATCTGGTCAATCTGGAACATGTTGACGGAGTGAAAGAGAAATATGCCATTGTTCATGGGGAGAATCTTTTGATCAGCCGTTCCCGTATGAAACCGTTTATGCAGGAACTGACAAGATACTGGGGGGAGAGGTCATGACGACGACAGCATTTATTACAACTTTTCCGGATATTCCCCGGATTCTTACCGCATTTGCTGAATGGCTGGCGTGTTTTGTGTGTATTCTTTCAATAAGGCCGAAGTTGAACGGAACGCGGTTCGCGGCAGTCAGCATTCTTTTTCTGATTCTGCAGAGCGTTTATATGATTGTGACAGACGGATTTGATGGGATCCTTTGGAATCTGTGTATGACGGGCGCTGTTCTGCTGATGTATTTTTATATCAGGATATGTACGGAAATCACAGGAAACGCTGCTGTATGCTGCTGCGGCAGCGCCTTTATTACGTCAGAGTTCGCAGCATCTTTTGCATGGCAGATCTGGTGCTATATCTATGATCTGTTCCGGCCGAGTATGTTTTTCTGGAGAATAGCCGTGATAGCTCTTGTTTACGGGCTGGTATTTCTAATTATGTGGAAACTCAACCGAAGTATTTTTTCGGTTGAAGAAGAACTGAATGTTTCCGGGAGAGAAACGATTATTGTTGTTATCTCAGCAGTGCTCATATTTGCGGTCAGCAATCTGGGATTTCTTTCAGTGGATCTGCCTTTTGCGGGAAGAGACAGTCTGGAGATTTTTAATATGAGAACACTGGTCGATCTGGGAGGTGTGGCTATACTATATGCCTATCAATCGCAGTGGAGATCTACGCAGATTCAGAGGGAACTGGAAACGATCCAGACGATTCTGCACAGTCAGTATGAACAGTATAAGCAGGCAGAGAGAACTGTGGATCTGATTAATTACCGGTACCATGATCTGAAGAATCATATCATTGCCATCAGAGCGGACGGAAATGACTCGCAGCGTCAAGAATATCTGGATAAACTGGAACAGGAGATTCATGATTATGAGGCCCTTAATAAGACGGGAAATCAGGTGTTGGATACACTTCTGACGAGTAAGAATCTGCGCTGCATGCAGCATAAGATTGATATGACATGTGTTATTGACGGTACATTATTTGACTCTATGGATGTCATGGATATCTGTTCTATTTTCGGAAATGCCCTGGACAATGCGATCGAATGTGAATTGAAGATCGAGGATTACAGCAAGCGGATGATCCATGTGGATGCATTTTCAGAGAAAAGTTTTCTGATCATACGATTTGAAAATTATTTTGAAGGGAATATAAATTTTGAGCGTGGAATTCCCGTGACTACGAAAACTGAGAAAAGTCTGCATGGATACGGATTAAAAAGTCTCAGGTATACGGTACACAAATACAAAGGAGAAGTTCAGATCGATACGGAAAATAACTGGTTCAGTCTGAGAATTCTGATACCAAGGGAGATTTCATGAGAGATATCGCGTGTGAATTGTGAAAAATACACAATTTTACACGCGATTTTTTGTTTAATAGTGACAGATTGAAAAACAGTTTATGCAGAAAATGAGCAGTTTGTGCAGGTTTTGTAAAATTCGTGTGAAATCCTGTTATGATGGGTTCAGTCGATGAGATGAATCATCAAAATAAAATAGTCTCTCGGGACTCTGAGCGATTATTATTGGTAAGGAGGAAAAAATTATGATTGCTATTCAATGGGAAGATGTGATCGGTGTTCTGCAGACATGTGCGCCTTATCTGATAGCACTTGCAGTGCTCTGGGTAATTGCGGTTATTGTTATGATTGCCTGCAGAAAGGCAAAAAAGAGCAGGAAGAGAATGATCCGAAAATATTCCGGGCTCAGCATGGTTCTGACACTTGTGGTTGTTCTCAATCTGATCTGTCTCGGGCCTATGTCAGCCCTGATTAATCTGACGATGGGGAGTGGACAGGTGAGTGATTCGACAACAGATGAGGCAATCGAGGTGGCAGACCAGATTGCTGAAGAAGGAATGGTCCTTCTTGAAAATGATGGAATCCTGCCGATCAGCGAACCTTCAAATATCAATCTGTTTGGCTGGTCATCCGTAAATCCGACCTATGGCGGAACAGGATCAGGCGGACTTAATGAGCTTTACGAGAAGATATCTCTGATCGACAGTCTGGAAGATGCAGGGTTTAATGTGAACCAGGATCTTGTTGATTTCTATAATGAATTTTCTACAGAGAGGGCAGAGATGTCTCTTTCCACACAGAACTGGACACTGACGGAACCTCCGGCCTCCAGTTATTCAGACGATCTGATGCAGGGAGCAAAAGATTTTTCTGATACAGCAGTTATCGTTCTCTCGCGTATCGCCGGAGAGGGACACAACGATATGCCGGGGGACGTGACAGAAGCGTCCTACGACAATAATCTGAACGGCTACAATGATTTTGAACCCGGCGAGCATTATCTGCAGCTCTCACAGACAGAGGAAGATCTGGTAGATCTTGTCTGTACAAATTTTGATAATGTTATCGTTGTCTACAATGCAGCCAATCCTATGGAATTGGGATTCATTGATCAGTATGAGCAGATACGCGCCGCAATCTGGTGCCAGGGACCGGGACATACCGGATTTGAGGCACTTGGAAAGATATTAAACGGTGAAGTCAATCCGTCAGGAAAGACAACAGATACATTTATCTATGATATGACAGCCGCTCCCTGGTGGAACAACTGGGAAAATACGCACTATTCCAATATGGAAGATATGGCGGTCGAGGGAATGAACGCGGGGGCGGCACAGACTTATTATCCTTCCTTTGTCAATTATGTCGAAGGAATATATGTAGGATATAAGTACTATGAGACAGCGGCAGCCGAAGGAGTTATCAATTATGATGCAGCGGTACAGTATCCGTTTGGATATGGACTGTCCTATACTACATTTACTCAGGAAATGAGTGACATAACGGAAAATGACGGAACAATATCTTTTGATGTGACGGTCACGAATACAGGTGACACAGCAGGAAAAGACGTGGTGGAAGTTTACTTCAATCCGCCGTATACAAACGGCGGCATTGAGAAGGCGTCGGCAAATCTGATCCGGTTTGATAAGACGGAGAGTCTGGAGCCGGGAGAATCACAGACGATCAGTATCAGTTTTCCGGCAGAGGAACTTGCGTCCTATGATATGTCGGGCGACGGATGTTACGTACTTGAAGAGGGAGACTATATCATCTCTGTAAACAGTGATTCCCATACGATCCTGGATCAGCAGACTTATAATGTGGGAGAGACGATCCGCTATGAGGGAGAAAATAAGAGAGACAGTGACCAGATTACAGCTGTCAATCAGTTTGAAGATGTGGAAGGGGATGTGACCTATCTCTCAAGAGCAGACGGCTTTGCGAACTATGATGAAGCAACAGAAGCTCCGGCATCTGATGTGATGTCTGATGATCTGGTGGCACAGTATCACCTGAACAGCAACTTCGATTATACTACATATATCAATGAAGATGACGAGATGCCGGTGACCGGTGCGGATAACGGACTGACTCTGGCGGATTTAAGAGGTGCGGACTATGATGACGAGCGATGGGATGAACTTCTTGATCAGCTTACAGTGGATGATATGAGTAATATGATTGCCCTGTCCGGTTATCAGACTCCGGCGATGGATTCCGTAGGAAAGGTTGCCACTGTGGATGCAGACGGTCCGGCAGCCATTAACAATAACTTTACAGGAGCAGGCTCCATCGGTTTCCCTGTAGAGGTGATGATCGCATGTACATGGAATCAGGATCTGGCACAGCAGTACGGTGAGATGATGGGCAGGATGTGCCGCGAGATGAATATTGCCGGCTGGTATGCACCGGGAATGAATACACACCGCACGCCGTTCGGAGCAAGAAACTATGAGTACTTTTCAGAGGACGGAACGCTGGCCGGATATATTTCCGCAGCAACAGTGCAGGGAGCTGCAAGCCAGGGGGTATACGCATATATCAAACATTTTGCTCTGTATGAGATGAACGCCAAGATGGTCTGCGTCTGGTCAAACGAGCAGGCAATCCGTGAGATTTATCTGAAACCGTTCGAGATTTCTGTAAAAGTCGGAGATGCGCACGCAGTTATGGTATCCTGGAGCTTTATCGGTATCAAATGGTCCGGTGAAAACAGTAATCTACTTAACACGGTGCTCCGTGATGAGTGGGGATTTGAGGGATTCACCCTGACAGACTTCTTCCGGAACAACGGACACGGATTCATGAATGCTGACGCAGCGCTTGCAAAAGGTGTGGATGCGATGCTTTCTACATATGCGGGTGGTCCGAATGTAGTACAGAACCCGGATGCGGCGTCCTCTGTGAAATATATGAGGCAGGCCTGCAAGAACGTGATGTATACGGTGGTCAACAGCTGGATGTATGAGGAGGACGGTGTGAATACTTCCATGCCGATCTGGCAGAGAGCTGTGATAGGCGCAGATGTCGCTGTTGGCGTTATCCTTATCGGGATGGGAGTCCTGGTATGGAGAAAATATAAAAAGGATAAGGCAGCAGAAAAATAAACAGTAAGGCAGTTGAGACTGGCAGCAGGCTTCCGGAAAAGGCCGGGAGTCTGCTGTCATAAAAGAGGTTATGTATGAAGCATCAGCAGTTGATTAAAAAAATGACATTAGAAGAAAAAGCCGCGCTTCTGAGCGGTAAGGGAGAGTGGCAGACATGGAATCTTGACCGTCTGGGAATTCCTTCCATATACTGCTCCGACGGCCCTCACGGAATCCGTAAGCAGGCCGGTGCTGGGGATCATCTGGGGCTGAATCCATCTCTGCCCGCGACTTGTTTCCCTACGGCAGCTACAATGGCAAACAGCTGGGATCCCGATTTGGGAGAAGAGATCGGAAGAGCGCTCGGAGAGGAAGCAGAAGTTCAAGATGTCCATGTGGTTCTGGGCCCGGGACTCAATATCAAGAGAAGCCCCTTATGCGGGCGCAACTTCGAGTATTTTTCTGAAGACCCCTATCTCTCGGGAAAGATGGCGGCCGGCTATGTGCGGGGGATTGAGAGCAAAGGGCGGTACGCCTGCCCCAAGCACTTCGCGGTGAACAGCCAGGAACTACGGAGAATGGCCATGAATGCGGTTGTGGATGAGAGAACATTAAGAGAAATTTATCTGACCGGATTTGAGATAGCCATTAAAGAGGGAAAGGCCCATGCTCTGATGACAAGTTACAATCAGGTGAACGGGATATATTCCAATGAAAATACTCATCTGTTAAAAGATATTCTGCGTGACGAGTGGGGCTATGACGGAATCGTTATTACGGATTGGGGAGGCTCCAACGATCATGTCAAAGGTGTGGCGGCAGGTTCTGACCTGGAGATGCCGACACCGGGAATGGATTCTGCGAGGCAGATTGTAAATGCGGTGAAGGATGGCAGATTAAAAGAATCTTCCGTGGACACATGTGTGGACAGGATGCTGGAAGCAGTGCTGACACTTACAAAGGATGATGTTGAAAACGAGCTCAAAGACAAGGGAGACTTTGATCGGGAAGGACATCATGCTCTTGCAAGGAAAGCAGCACGTAAAAGTGCCGTGTTATTAAAGAATAAAGAGAATATTCTTCCGTTAAAACCGGGCACACATGTGGCGCTGATCGGAGACTTTGCATTTGAGCCGAGATATCAGGGCGCAGGATCGTCCATGGTGAATGTAACAAAGCTGGACCGGATGACAGATCTGATCGGTGAATATGACCTTGTGCTCGAGGGCGCTTCCAGAGGCTACGCAAGATCAGGCGAAGAAGATGAAGTGCTGTCCAAGGAAGCAGTGGATCTTGCGCGCTCCGCGGATGTGGTAATATATTGTTTCGGTCTGGATGAACTGAGTGAGTCGGAGGGAATTGACCGTACTCATATGAGAATCCCGCAGAATCAGATTTCGCTTCTGGAAGATATCTCCAGAGTAAATGAAAATGTGGTAGGGATCCTGAGCGCGGGCGCAGCGGTAGAGATGCCCTGGCATCACTGTCTGAAAGCCCTTCTTCACGGATATCTGTACGGGCAGGCCGGCGCGGGGGCCATGCTGGATATTGTGACAGGAAAGGAAAATCCGTCGGGAAGACTCAGCGAGACATATCCCATGCGATATGAGGATACTCCTGCATTCAAATATTTTCCCAGTGAGCAGAGAAATTCCGAATACAGGGAAGCGTTGTACGTGGGATACCGCTATTACGACACCGCAAAGATAAAAGTGCTCTATCCGTTCGGTTTCGGACTCTCCTATACGACATTTGAGTACAGCAATCTGAAGGCAGGGAAAGACGGAGTAGAGTTTACACTTACAAATACCGGAAAATGGGACGGAGCAGAAGTTGCACAGCTTTATGTGGGTATGAAGAATGGAAAAATATTCAGGCCGGAAAAAGAACTCAAAGGTTTCAAAAAAGTATCTTTGAAGGCGGGAGAGTCTGATAAAGTAAGAATTCCCTTTGATGATAAAACATTCCGTTACTGGAATGTGCGGACAAATCAGTGGGAGACAGAAGGCGGCGCTTATATTATCATGGTCGGGGCCAGCTGTCAGGATATCCGTCTGACTGCGGAAGTTGACGTCCCCGGGACAACAGAAACGTATCCTTACTACACGAACCGGATGCCTTCCTATTATTCCGGACAGATCAGACAGGTGAGCGACAGTGAATTCCGGGAACTTCTAAAAATGCCGATCCCCAGCGGAACGTGGGGCGGAGAGCTGACTGCCAATGACGCGATCTGTCAGATGTATTATGCAAAGAGTCCCATCGCAAGATTTGTCTATAAGAAGCTGACTAAAATGAAAAAGAAAAGCGAGGATTCCGGCAAGCCGGATCTGAATATTCTGTTCATATATAATATGCCTTTCCGTGCCATTGCCAAGATGACCGGCGGTATGGTAAGCATGGAGATGGTGGATGGGATCGTGACCATGGTGAACGGTCATCTGTTCCGGGGGCTGGGGCACACCGTCGCGGGATTTTTCCGCAATCGGAGTCAGAATAAAAAATATGTGAAAAAGATCACAGGAAAATGAAAGATAGATTCGAACGACAGGGGGAATGGAATATGAATACCGGAGAAGCGTCTATAAAGGCAGAATGGACTAAGGGGTGGGGGAATTTTGAAAAGAAACATCCGAAACTTGCGAAATGGCTGTACCAGATTTTTTACTTCTTTGTATTCAGCATGGGTGTGACGGTAATACAGTACCTGTTTTTTACTTTCATGCCGGGACTTCTGGGAAAAGAACTGGCAGGAACAGAGTTTATGTGGCCGCAGATCGAGCTGGAAATTTTTGGGGTGCCGTTTACATGGAGCCTGCTGGGATACAATGTTCTTTATGAGGAAGGCCAGGTCGCCATCGGTGGCGGACTGGGCTATTTCATCAGTTATGAAGTGGGTTCTTTTGTGGCACAGTGCATTAACTTTCCTCTCCAGCGAAATATCACTTTCAAAAGTCACGGCAATGTAGCGTACCAGGCAATGTGGTATTTTATCGCATGGATCTTGATCTCTCTGATCTGCAACGGGTTTAATAACCTGTGGATGCCGATTGCAGCGGCGTATGTGGCCCCTGAAGTTTATAATATCCTTGTGACCATCATTACAGGAGGGGTGTCCATGGTGATCTTCTTCTTTGTATTTAAGATCATTTTTCCGGAGGGAGAAACAAAGAAATGAAAATACTCTGAAGATCAGTTTTCAAGCAGATATTTGAAAAATAATAACGGGGCATCGCCTTTTGGAGCGACAGCCCCGTTTTTCATTATCTCATTAAGAATTATCTGTTCCCTCATCCAATATATTGTTGGCTTTCTCTATCTTCTCTATCAGTGAATGATCAACATCATCCTCGTTCGCAACTCTCGTTTTAGGTAGTGAACTCTTATTTATATTCAGGCATAAAATGTCAGGTCTGGAATACTGTCCGACAGGATCTACAAATGCTTTTGCTGCTAAAATCAGATTAAGATCGATATCGGCATAAACAATTCCTTCCTGATTGCTTGGCAGAGGCTCACACAGGTAGTCGCCCATCGGACTGATGACTTGTGCCAGTCCGCCTCCGATTTTAAACATGTCATTTTCCGAACCATCATAGAAAAAATCTCTGGCATTCTGACCGTATACTGCGCTGCACGTTAATGTATATGCCTGGGTCTGCATCGCATATACCCGGCTTAAATCTTTTGCCGGTCCATAGGTGGAGTATAAATAATAATTATCTCCTTCTACACCTGGCCAGGAAGCAACATGGATCTGCTCATGCATGGATGCCATGGCGTAAGTGATCAGAGGCTGAATATGTTCAAAACAATTGCAGGCTCCGATGATCCCTAAAGGCGTTTCAACAACTTTAAGATCAGCGCCGCTTCCATCTCCGTAAACGTATCTCTCACAATCGGTTGGTTTCAGTTTGCGTCTTGTAAGTATAATCTTTCCTTCGTCATTGATTATAACCTGCGCAATATAACGGCTGCCGCCATCTCTCTCCACAAAGCCGGTAACCAGATAGATACTGTTTTCCCGGCAGGCGATCATAAGACGTTTCATCTCCGGGCCGTCAATTTCAAGAGAATTCTGAGAAAGCAAAACATCTTTCATATGCACTTCCATTGGAGATTTTCCCCATATGTCAAATGCATATCCCGGTATAGCACATTCAGCAAAGCCGATCAGTTTTGCACCGTTATGCGAGGCTTCCTCAATCCACTTGATCATTTTGGTAACTGTTTCGTGCGCATTATACCAGACTGGTTCAAATTGTGTTGCCGCCACTTTTGTTTTGATATCATAATTAATCATGCTTTTACCGCCTTTCATAAAAAAAGACGCCAGTAGTATAAAATACTACCAGCGCCTTTGCCAGTTGACTTGTATGGACAATCGATTGCTGTAATAAAAATACACCTGACAGATCATAAAGGCAAGCAACTTTTTTCTCCGGTCATCAACCAATTCGTTGCTGAATCCAATCGAAAAGAAACTCTTTCAGCAATGAGGCTTCTTCGGATAAAGGTGTTTCTTTACTGTATACAAAATAAAAATCAGCGCACTGCTGTTCATCTTCCAGAGGAATGATCACTTCATCATCAGAGATGATATCTTCAGCGATATAATCAAGCATTACCCCAACGGCAAGATTTTTGCGGATAATTTCATTAATTGCGGACGAACTGGTGGATTCTATGAATATGTTGGGAGTGATCCCCCGGTTTATATATCTGCTGATATCCGGTTCGTAAACATTAAATTCCTTGCCTCCGCACAATGCTATATTTGCCTCGCGTGCCACCGTGTCATCCACATATTTCAGATGCGCATACTTACTGCTTTTACTGACGACACAGCAGAATTTGCGCCGAAATAAATACTTTTTTTCAAGACCAGAAGATTGTACGGGACCGGTTAAAATTCCTGCTTCAATTTCTCCTGCTTCAATTCTTCTCATTGCGTCTTTATCAGACGTTTCGATCAGAGTAATTACAATATCAGGATATTTCTTCTGAAATTCAATGATAAAATCACTTCGTAAGAGAAGAAGTATTTCAAAGGTGGTGATAAAAAACAGCTGCTTTTTGCGCGAACCCGTTTTGCTGATATTGCCCAGCAATTCATATTCCGAAAGAATTTTCTCGACATGTCTCAGAACATAATATGCTTTTTTCTCCGGGATGAGTCTGCCGTGTGCTCTTTCGAACAGTTTTTCGCCCAGTTCTTTTTCGAATTCAATAATGGTTTTACTCACAGCCTGAGAAGTCATGTGTAATTGTTCGGCTGTTCTCTTTACTGACAATGTATTCATTGCGGTGGCAAAACATTCAAAGTGTCTTTTGTTCATATAAATCAGCACCTTTCAGATAAAACATTTTGGCATATGGGGAAGCGCTCTTTTTCATATGGTATACGTAAATGATAGGACCGCTGTAATACATTGTCAAATAGTCTTATATTCAGTTGAGAGTCAGAATGTTATGCAGCGCCTCCGCAATATCCCCGTCCACTCCGATGGATCTGCCGGCAATCTCATCCGGAATATAGATTTCCCCTTTATTAAATGTGATGTAGAACGCATTCGGCTCCGATGCGGTAAGCTGCATCAGCGGCTCCTTGATCAGGCGGTTCCTCCAACCCACTCCGAACTCCAGAATTACCAGGCTTTTCCCGTGATATTTCCGGACAAAATTCTGATACTCCTGCATTTTCTTCTGGAAATGACTGGTCTGGAAAAACGCCTGACTGTCTGCAAAGTTGACGGTCAGCGGGCTGCCGCATCTGGGACAGCGTGGAATCAGCTCAGATGGAACGAGCCCGTCTTTTTCAGCTTCCGCCATGCGGAGGACGTCCTCACGGTTCTCGTAAACATCCTCGCAGCAACCAGGAGCACAGCGGGACTGGGTCATCCTGCCTTCCATCTCGAAGACCTGTTCTCTGGAAAAACCGGCGGGGACGAAATGATCCTCTGTATTGGATGTCACAACAAAGCAGTCTCTGCCGCTGACCAGATCATGGAGGTCTTTCATCATCCGGCTCGGCTCTTCCTGATAGCATTTCCGGCTGATCAGACGGCTTGAGAAAGCCCATTTGGTTTCCTCGCTGGGAAAATGATAGAAAGATCCTTCGAGAATACTGTGTATGCCATATCTGCTTCTGAAGTCACTGAAATTTTCCCGAAACCAGTTATCGTCCGCAAAAATATTATAGCCCTCGGAGATGGACAGACCATTGCTGGCTCCAATCAGTATGGCGTCCGCGTTTTCGATTTGCTTTTTGATTTCCTGATATAATTCTTTCATCGCTGTTATTTACTCCTGTTCCCAAGCCGCTCCCGCAGCTCACTTAATGTTTCGGCAAGATCGCCCTCAATATATAAACTTCGGCCTTTCAGATGTTCTGGTGCGGAAGAGTGCTTTTGATTCAGACAGGCGTAGAATACCTGAGAGTTCTTTTCTGTCATGCTCCAGAACGGAAGTTTGATCACGCCAGGCGTCATTTCTCCAACGCCCAGTTCCAGCAGGAGGACTTTTTTGCCAGGTTGTCGGATAAGGTAAGATGAGAGAAAATCCTCATACCTCGTTACCCCTGTTTTCCAGAATGCACCTTCCAGAAATGTATCATCTCGTACCCAGGGCACCATGATCCGTCCGCATTCAGGGCAGCGGGGGATCAGCTCCGATGGCAGTATTACCCCTCTGACAGCACGGTTCATTTGTTCAATCATTTCTCTGTTTTTATACAACTGGTCATGGCAAGGCTGAGAGCACTGGAAGTACTCCATATTCCCCAGAAAATCGCATATTAAATCTTTGGGAAATACGCGCTCGCATTGTGCATCAACATTGGTTGTCAGTACAAAGAAGTCTTTTCCCGCAACAATTTCCTTCAAATCCAGATAGGGTTGTCCTGTTGGAAGATGATACATGCTGTAGATATAGCGGGTATAGTAGGCCCATTGCTGGTCTGGGGAGGAATAGCAATAATAAAAACCTGCAAATGGGGATGCAAAGCCGTAGCAGGCTTTGAAGTCCCGCAGATATTCTTCCATGGCAGGTGTCCAGTGGTAATGATTATAACCTGCGGCGCTGGACAGACCGGATCCGGCCCCGATGACAATGGCGTCTGCGAGCCGGATTTGTTCGGCAAGCTGTTCAATGTCCTGTCGCATATTCTGTATTACCTCTGATGAGAGCAACCGCGTCGCTCAGCACGGAAGCGATATCTTCTTTGATAGCGATTCCTTTTCCGCTCAGCGCCTGAGGCAGGATGGCATCCTTTGGATTGATAGTAATGTAATATGCCTGTGGAAGACTATAAGTCAGATTCCAGAAAGGCTCCTGGATAAACATGGGAGTCATACGCCCTACACCGAGTTCCAGAAAGAGGATTTTCTTCTCTTTGTTTTCCTCCAGAAATTCATTGATCTTCCGGTATTCGTCTTTGTATTTCTTTCCTTCCAGAAACGTATAGCCACGTACCCACGGTTCCATCTCGGCGCCACATTTCGGGCATCTGGGAATCATTTCAGAGGGAATGCACAGATTCTCATCAATGGCATCGTTCATGGCGTAAATCATTTCTTTGTTATAATAGATTTCGTCATGACATCGGCGGCTGCACTGGAAATAGCGGGAATCCCCCTGAATGGCGCTCAGTTTTTCCTCCGGAACCATGCGGGTGAACTGAAAGTCCTGGTTTGTAGTCATGATATGGTAGTTCCTGTCTTTGATCAGTTCCATCAGGTCATAGTAAGGTTTCCCTGTTTCGCATTCATATTCCATATATCCCATGCGCGCAAGGAAGGCCCAGTGGGCTTCCGGTGAGGGATAGTGGTAGTAAAATCCATTGAACGCGCCTCTATAGCCGTATTTCCTTCCGAATTCGCCGAGATATTTTTCGAAAATCTCGTCATTCTGATAAAAAAAGTTATAACCGCAGGCAGCGGACATTCCTGCTGCTGCACCCACCAGGATGGCATCCGCGTTCTCTATCTTATCTACAAGGGTTTTAATATTCTGAAAACGGATATTATTGACGGCTGCTTTTTGTTCTGTATAGCAGATTGTATTTTGGTCTGTAAGCATTATTGACTTCCTTTCTTCTGGGTGTTATTATTAAAATTACATGACGGATTATAGCATGTTATTTTATAAATCACAAGTCTCAAAAACAAATTTTTAAAATGAGAGGTAACAGTTCGGGCATCAGGAATGGTGCGGGTTGAACTGTTACAGATGAGGTGAAGCTATGAAATATTCGACGAAACTGAGCGACACGATCCATCTTCTTGTTTTTCTTTATCTGGCAGACGGGGACCGGATGACAAGCGCAAGAATCGCGGAGAGTGTAAAGACGAACCCGGCTTATATCCGGCAGCTTATGTCCGCCTTAAAAAAAGGAGGGCTTATCGCTTCTGACCGGGGGCAGGCAAATCCCACTTTGATAAGAGAAGCGGATCAGATTACAATGCTGGATATCTACCGTGCAGTAGAAGGGGAGAAGCCATTGTTACATCTGGATATCCACACCAATCCGGAGTGCGGTGTTGGTGTCAATATCCAGCTTTCCATCGGAGATTTTTACCGGGAAGTACAGGATGCGGCGGAAAAGAAGATGCAGGAGATCACGCTTAAGGATATTATTGAGCGTTATTATGAGAAAGTGGAGACTGCGGGATTGAAAGCGGCGATTTGGGCTGACGGGATGACAGATCAGACAACATTGGGATAAACAGGAGGAGATCAGAATGGAACAAAAGAAGAAAATCGGTCTGGTGGTAGAAGGAGGCGGCATGAAGTGTGCATATAATGCGGGAATTCTGGATGCGTTCCTGGATCGTGGGATCACTTTTGATTATTGCATCGGAGTTTCCGGCGGAGCCGGAAATGTGGCGTCTTTTGTGGCAGGACAGAGAGGCCGTAATCTTCGCTTTTTTACGGACCATATTCATTCTCCAAAATATTTCGGGATAAAAAGTCTACTGAAAACGGGAAATCTGTTTGGATTGCAGTATATTTACGGGGAACTGACCAATTCTGCGGGAAAGGATCCTCGGGATTTTGCGGCAATCATGAAGAATCCGATTAAATATGAAGTGGTGGCGACGAATGCACTGACAGGGAAGGCCAAGTATTTTGGAAAAGAAGATATGAAGCAGGATGATTACCGGCCGATCAT
>DXCZ01000095.1 GCA_019115765.1 Candidatus Mediterraneibacter stercoripullorum
ATCAGTGGCGGGTGTCAATCCCCCATCTGATATACGCTCCGCGAGGCTGCGCAGGGATTCGGAGATGTATTATGTCAGCTAAAGCTGACCCGAATCCCGCGCCAAGACTCGCAAGCGAGTCTTGAATCTGAAGGAACAGGAAGGGATGCTCATTGCACCCTTTGTCCGCCACTCCTACGAGAAAACCACTGACGAATGGTACACTCTCTTTGCCACTTTTACCGGAACCGTTGAGAACGCGCTTCCACAGATGCTGGGGAACCGCCGTTTTATCCTGACCGGATCAGACCAGGGGAAACGGATCGAAGATCTGGTCTCTGACTGTCTCGACATCTACTCTGCTTCTCCTGTAGACGAGGCCACCCTGTCTGTTGAATGCTATCGGCCTCACCGTAGAAGAACTGAGCCGGATGGTATTCTCTACCGCTGCCCCGAATCCGCCAGATATCCGGCGATCTCCTTCATCCGTTCTCCGCATTTTTCGAAGAAATACCGATAACCTTCACAGAAATAGTTCCGATATCCTCCATCCTCATCCAGAATTGACCTGTGCCGTCTGCACCCTCCCCGACAGAGGCTGTACCAGGAGCATTCCCGGCATATGCCGGACACATTCCTGGATTCTCTTACAAACTCTGCTCCGATCTTGCTTTCAAAGAAGTCTTTCACCTTATCTGTATTGAAATTTCCAAGACAATACTTGTCCAGAACATAGAAATCACATGGATATACGCTCCCGTCTGCCTCTGTGACGCACTGGATACTGCATACGCCCCGCTGCTCGCAGGACTCTGGCGGATAACCCATGAGGATGCCGATATAGTTCTCAAACTGGCGGATAAAAGGCGCCCGTCCTTTCCTCCAGTCCCTGTACCAGAGATCGAAAAGCTCTGTCAGAAATGCTCCATACAGCTCCGGAGTAAGGGAATACTCCCGCTGTCCCGGTTTCTCTCCAAGTGGATCCAGACAGGCGATATACTGCTGATACATCCAGTCATTCCGCCGGAACTCCTGGTAAATCTCACGGATATGTTCTGCTGTCTGCCTGGTCACTACAGTAAGAATATTGTACTCCACTCCGTATTCTTCCAGCAGGCGGATGGATCCGCGGACCCTCTCATAAGACGCTCCTCCGCCGGTGCCACGCCTGTACCGGTCATGTAGCGCCTGGGTGCCGTCAACTGACACCCCGATCAGGAAACCATGATCTCGGAACAGCCGACACCACTCTTCATCCAGGTCATAGCCGTTGGTCTGCAGCGTGTTATGCACACGCACATGATTCCGGTTGAAACGCTCCTCCAGCTCTACGGCCTTCCGGAAGAAGTCAATTCCCCTCAGAGTCGGTTCTCCCCCCTGGAAGGCAAAGCAAACCTCCCCCTCTGCCTGAAACATGACCTTTTTCACCAGACGGCGCAGCGTCTCCTCCGACATCATCCCGTATGAGGCAGTCTCCCGGTTCTGTGCCTCATCGCAGTAGAAGCAGTAATCGCAATGCATATTACATAGCCCGGAAGCCGGTTTGATCAGTATATTGCCAAGGGTCATGAGCTCTCCTCCTCTCAGGGAATTACGGGGACAGATATTTTTATAACGGATTCGGATCGTCGGCGATCCGCACGACAACCTTCATATAATCCCCGGGGTTTTTCTCGATATCACGTATCGTCTCCGGTGCTTCATCAATAGAGATCACCTTTGTCAGGATCTGATTCATATCAACTTTTTTCGTGTAGATCAGGTCCAGCGCTTCCTCAAACTCTCCGGCGCTCGTCCTTGCTCCTCTGATATCTATTTCTTTCTTTGTGATCACATCCGTTGGCAAAGCTGTCTCTGTCTTCGGCCAACCTGTCAGAGTGATGCGCCCGGCATTGGAAACATAATCCAGTGTACTGCGGACAGCTGCATTAGCACCGGAGCACTTCATCACCTGATGAGCCATCTCCCCGTCAGTGATCTCGGCGATCCGCGCCACGGCATCTTCGTTTTTAGAATTGATCACATACTCAATGCCTATAGACTTTGCAAAATCAAGACGCTCCTGCACCAGATCCAGAAGGATCGCATGTGCTCCATAAGCCTGCGCCACAAGACCGGCCACAAGTCCGATGGGGCCTGCACCGATGATCTGCCGGATGTGTGAAATACTCAGCCATTCCTCCGTCCACATGAACTCCGAGCACTTTCAGATCTGTACAGCAGTTCGTCCGTCCGATGCGGCAAGGATAACAGTGTCCGCAGTAAATATAAGGATCTACCACAACACGGTCTCCGACTCTGATTCCATTCTTGTTATCTTCGGGGATCGATTCTACTACTCCTGCCAGCTCATGTCCGATCACTCTCGGATAAGTGACAAGCCCGTTTGTCCCGCGGAATGCTCCAATATCACTTCCACAGATCCCTGCTGTAACGATCCGGATCAGTGCCTACCCCTCCTTTGGTACCGGTTTCTCCATATCCACACAGGATACATCCCATGGTTTTTCCAGTTTTACTGCTTTCATTTTTTACGCCTCTCTTTATTCATTTTTGATCTTATGTATCAAACCTACTCCATTATAGACAGGAAACCACGCCCCTGCAAGACTTTTTCGTACCCATGCAAGACTTTTTCGGAATGTCTTGAAAATCCATTCAAATCATAGTATGATGCTAGGGGCAAAATACCTTTTGCTCCAATATATTGTAATTAAATATAGAAAAGAAAGGACACTTGAACATATGAGTGAAAATAAGAAAAGCAGTTTCTCACCCCTGCAGTTTGTCTATCGCATCGTGCAGGGAGCACTGATCGGCCTGGGCGCGGTACTGCCTGGGATCTCCGGCGGGGTGCTGAGTGTGATCTTCGGCATCTATAAACCTATCATGGAGCTGTTATCCAATCCCTTTAAGAATTTCAAAAGCCATGTTCCTCCACTGATCCCGGTCTTCATCGGCGGCATCATAGGATTCCTGGGAGTGGCAAATATTCTCTCCTTCTTCCTGGAGAAGTATCCGGATCAGTCCGTTTGTGTATTCATTGGTCTGATCACCGGGATGCTTCCTTCCCTCTTCCGTGAGGCTGGTGAACAGGGCCGCAGCAAAGGGTCTTTTATCTCCATGATTGTATGCATGTGTGTGATCTTCGCGCTGCTGATCGGACTGCAGATGTTCTCCATCGAGGTGAAGCCGAACTTTGCATGGTACCTCTTCTGCGGATTCTGTCTTGCACTCAGCGTGATCGCACCGGGCATGAGCTTCTCCACACTGCTGATGCCGTTAGGGCTGTATACCCCCTTCGTGGACGGCATCGGACATTTTGATCTTGGAATCCTGGTTCCCGGCGGAATCGGCGCCCTTGTCACTGTGATCTGCCTGGCAAAGGCTATCAATGCACTATTTGACAACTACTATTCCATCGCCTTCCATGGGATCATTGGTATTGTGATTGCCGCCACTGTAATGATCATACCGGTATCAGGTTTCGCCGCTGTAGGGACCGCCGTAGTAAACATTATCTGTATCGCAATCGGTATCGTAGTGGCTCTGGCACTGGATCATTTTAACAGCAAGGTCAAGGTTGAATAGACTGGTTAAAAAAGGAAACCACCAGTTCCCGCAGTAAGCAGGATCTGAGATTTCCTTCCTGAATAATATGATCAATAAGAGACATGTACTGTTCAGGCAGCACATGTCTTTTTTATCACCATCGTATACATCACCGTCATCAGTACGGCAATGACCAACAGATAGACCGGCAGGAGCGATGCCGAAATATGATTCGCGATCAAACCGAACAGCGGCGGCATCAGACAGGTCCCTACATATGCGCTGGCCATCTGCACTCCGATCAGTGCCTGGGACCGTTCCGGACCGAAGCAGGCGGGCGTAGAGTGGATGATACAGGGATACACCGGCGCGCATCCCAGACCGATCATCACCAGTCCTGCCACTGCAGCCATACTGCCAAGCGGAAGCACCAGCACCACAATCCCTGTGATGATCAGAGTCTGGCCCCCGCGGATCATCTGTCTGTCACTGAAGCGCATAGTCAGGAATCCACTGACAAATCTTCCTGCTGTAATGCCGATGCAGAACAGACTGGCATAGGCAGCGGCCCTCTCAGCGGATATCCCGTTATGGAGTACCATGTAACTGCTGCCCCAGAGCATGGCCGTCTGCTCGACAGCACAATAGCAGAAGAAGGCAATCATGATCTCTTTCGCCCCCGGAATAGCGATTATTTCTTTTAAAGTAAGGGCCTTTTCCCGCTTTTCCTGCCCTTCCGGCTGCTTTACTATTCCTTTTTCCTTCTCCATTTTCTTCCATATAGGGAGACTGAGAAACAGCGCCGCGCTGAGCACGATCTGCAGCAGAGAAATGTAAAAATATCCCCGGTTCCACGTCATGCCGTTCGTCAGAGCATATCCCATCACATTAGGGCCGACAATGGTTCCCACACCCCACATGCAATGCAGCCAGCTCATGTCTCTGCTTGTATAGTGCAGCGCCACATAGTTGTTCAGCGCAGCGTCCACACTTCCGGCTCCAAGTCCGTAGGGGACCGCCCATAAGCAGAGAGCAAAAAACGAATCGCTGATTGAGAATCCAAACAGCGCCGCAGCTGTCATGGCCACACTTACTGCCGTCACCACGCCTGCTCCCAGCTTCCTCGTGACCCGGTCACTCTGAAGACTTGATATGATCGTACCCAGAGCGATGATCATGGAGATCACCCCGGCAAAGGATACCGGCACCCCCATTTCACCATACATAGACGGCCAGGCAGAGCCCAGCAGAGCATCCGGAAGTCCCAGACTGATAAACGATATGTATATGATGACTAATAAGATCTGTACCATAAGCATTTCCTCCTGTATTCCTTCGTCGTCCATCCTGAGATGTCAGAGCATATTGTAAGACATGTCGTCCCTTCTGTCTACCCGTGATTACCTATCCGGCAGTTCTATGCAACTTTATAGCAGTTTTCTGCAATTTTTATACAAATATACTTGACTGTAAAGTCTCTTTACCCCCTATAATGAGTGCAGCAAATGAAGGAGGCGGGAAATATGACAATAAAAGAAATAGAAAACTTGACCGGCATGACCCGAGCCAATATCAGATTTTACGAGACCGAAGGGCTGATCAATCCTTCCAGAAATGCGAACGGATACAGAGATTATACAGAAGAAGATATGGCATCCCTCCAGAGGATCCGGCTGCTCCGGACCCTTCATGTGAGTCTGGAGGAGATAAAAGCGCTGGATCAGGGACAGCGCAGTCTTAATGACGCACTCTCCGATCATATCTCCCGCCTGAAGCGGGAGGAAAAAGACCTGGAACAGTGCCGGAACGTCTGCGAACAGATCTGCAGGGACCATGCGTCATACCAGTCCTTTGACGCCGGGCCCTACCTGGAACTGCTTGCCACTCCTTCCACCGGGACTGCTGAGCTGAAAGAGGACGCGCTTCCTAAGGTGACCTCTCCCTGGAAAAGACATTTTGCCAGAAATATCGATCTTCTGCTCTATACCCTGGCATGGGATGCCTTCCTTTCCCTTGTATTCCGCATCAATATCCACCCGTCGGTGCTCAACACCGGACTGTATGCATTTATAGCCGTATCCGGCACCATCGCAGGCGCTCTGCTCATGCTTCTGGCCGAGCCGCTGCTGCTCTCGCTGACCGGGACAACCCCCGGAAAACTGATTTTCGGCCTCTATGTGACCGCGCCGGACGGCTCAAGGCTGACCCAGAATGAAGCCCGCCGTCGGACCTGGGGCGTCATCCGATGGGGACTGGGATTCTTCATCCCGGTTTACGGATGGATCCGGCGCTGGAAATCCTACACTGCCTGCAAAAAGGAAGAAACGCTGGAGTGGGAACAGGAATCTGTTCTCGTTTTAAAGAAACGCAGCACATATCTGTCGGCATCCGCGTACCTCTGTGCCTTAGTCTTGCTTGAGGCGGCTTCCACTCTGGCCTGGCAGGCCGCCGCGATTCCTCCTCACAGAGGGTCCCTTACCGCTGCGGAGTTCTGTGAGAACTATAACTGGCTGCAGCATTTCTACGGGATCGAAGGCTCCCTGCTGGATGAAAACGGCAGCTGGAAAGACCCGGAAGGCGTCTTTATCCTGCACTTTGCAGAACTCCCTGAGCTCCAGTTTGACAGATCCGGAGATCATATTACAGGCGTCCGGTTGGTTACGGATCACGAAAATGACGACACCGTCCTTGGCACTAACGAGGACGTCATGGCAGTCGCCGCTGTCGCTTTCATCTGCGCACAGGAGGATTATCAGTTGCTGAAGATCCCACCTCAGGAAATCTATGATCAGATCACGGAAAATGCCTGGCTGTATGACGATTTTTCCTTTACGGCTGCCGGAGTCACGGTCAGCGCTTCCTTTGATTACTCCGGATATGAGTGGTCAGAGAACGGACTGCTGATCCCCGCCTATGGAGAAGACCCATCTTATCATATGGAGTTTTCCATGGAGATCACAGGGGAGGCGGATACTCTGAAGACAAGTCCGCTGCAGTTCTTTCTGCTGAATTAATGCTCTGCCACATAAGAGAACACTGCGTCGCACAAAAAGAGAATACCGACAGAATAACCCCTCGGGCGCCTGATCCGAACAAGTATCAGACGCCCGAGGGGCTTTGATCTCCTTATCATCCGCGCCCGAAGTCTATCAGGCTGCTGTCTATCTTTTTACATTGAACGCCGCAAATCCCGGATATACTGCTGCCGCTCCAAGCTCTTCCTCAATCCGGAGGAGCTGGTTGTACTTCGCCACGCGTTCGCTGCGGCTGGGCGCGCCTGTCTTGATCTGGCAGGTGTTCAGCGCCACCGCAAGATCTGCGATGGTGGTATCCTCTGTCTCACCGGAGCGGTGGGAAGAGATTGCTGTATATCCTGCCTTGTGAGCCATCTTGATCGCCTCAAGAGTCTCTGACACTGAACCGATCTGATTCAGCTTGATCAGGATCGAGTTTCCGCATCCCATATCAATTCCTTTTTTCAGCCGTTCTGTATTGGTCACGAACAGATCGTCTCCGACCAGCTGTACCTTGTCTCCCAGTTCTTTTGTAAGGATCTGCCATCCCTCCCAGTCTTCCTCATCAAGCCCGTCCTCGATGGAGTAGATCGGGAATTTCTCTACCAGGGATTTCCAGTGCTCCACAAGCTCGGCGGAGGTAAACTTCTTTCCGCATTTTGGAAGCACATACTCTCCCTTCCGGCTGCCCTTCCACTCGCTGGAAGCCGCATCCATAGCAAGAACAAAGTCTTGGCCCGGCTCGTATCCGGCCATCTTCACCGCCTCCAGGATGTATTCGATGGCTTCCTCATCGCTTGCCAGATCCGGTGCGAATCCGCCTTCATCTCCTACTGACGTTGCAAGTCCCTTTGATTTCAGCAGAGACTGAAGCGCATGGAATACCTCTGTACACCATCTCAGACCTTCCGCGAAGCTCTCTGCTCCTGCCGGCATGATCATGAACTCCTGCACATCCACTGTATTTGCCGCATGAGCGCCGCCGTTTAAGATATTCATCATGGGCACCGGAAGCCGATTGCCATTCACACCGCCCAGGAACCGGTACAGCGGAATATCAAGCGAGACAGAAGCCGCTCTGGCACAGGCAATGGATACCGCCAGGATCGCATTGGCGCCCAGATTGGACTTATCCTTTGTGCCGTCCGCCTGGATCATTGCCTTGTCCACTGCATAGATATCGCTGGCATCCATTCCTCTCAACGCATCATTGATCACAGTGTTGATATTCTCCACGGCCCTGGATACACCCTTGCCGCCAAATCTGCTCTTATCTCCGTCTCTTAACTCAAGCGCCTCGAATTCACCGGTGGAAGCACCGCTGGGAGACGCTCCTCTTGCGACTGTACCATCCGCCAGATGTACCTCTGCCTCGACTGTCGGGTTTCCCCTGGAATCAACGATCTCCCGCCCGATCACCTTTTCAATCTCTAAATAATCCATGTTCTTTTCGTCCTTTCCCACGGAAGATCCCCGCCCGGTTCAGGCATTTCCGGGCAAAGGAGTTTCCATGATTCATTCACATATAGTTAGTCATTGCTAACTATATGTATCTTAACAAAATCATGGATTTAAAACAAGGGGTTTATTGAGATTGATTATCATTTAATGTTAATCAGTGCTTATTATCGATATTATTATCTCCGATATCATCTATAATATACCGAAAATCGGCACTTTTTTATTCTCATAATCCATATTTCGTCCTTATATCCACTACAATATCGTCTGCTCTTCTGCACTGGCCCTGATCGGCGTGTTTCTTAAGCCATCCGGCAGTATCTGCTCGCCTGTCGACGGAGTGACTCTGACAGGTATCGGTTATATTGACGGATATCTCCATATCCAGGTTTGTTATAAAGATATTTTAAAGACGGATAACCACGGAACGATTGCTCTGATAAGCAAAGAAACCGGCGAGACGATCAGTGACGATGGTTCTGTCGCATTTTTTGATAACACAGGAGAAAACAGCTATGAAGATTATATCTTCACCGAAATTCCTGCTGAAACACTTGGTGAATATGATCTGTACGGGGAATTCATTACTTCATCTGGTCCAATAGAGGGAACTTGGAGCGTAACTTTTCCACTGGAAAATATGGATAACTGAAACGTTATACAACAGAGTATGCAGTCGGGTCTCAGCTTCTGTTCTGATCCAGACTGCGCACTCTGTTTTTCCAATTATGTCAGCTAAAGCTGACCCGAATCCCGCGCCAAGACTCGTGAGCGAGTCTTGAATTTACACAGGTCATCCCTTCCGCTTCCGGCCTGCCTTCTTCTTCCTTACGCTGTACCCGAAGGTGCCAAGCTTCTTCCCCAGCCCCAGATACTCCCCGTGGGAGTAAGCCAGAAGCCCGGTCCGGTTCAGCTCAAACTTGCCTTTTTCATCCATATAAGAATCATCCACCTGTACTGCTGTCACCTCGGCAAGGAACATATGATGACTGCCCAGCTTCTCGGTCTTCACTACCCGGCACTCGATATTCACCGGAGCCTCTTCAATAGCCGGAGCGTATTTCAGTGTCTCCGCCTTCTTCCTGGTCAGACGGCACTCCTTCCACTTGTCCACATCTCTGCCGGATCGCACTCCGCAGAAGTCCGTTGCCTGGGCAAGCTTCTCTGTCGTCAGATTGATCACAAATTCTCCCGTCTCCTCAATCATATGATAAGAATAACGCTCCGGACGCACGGATATATATGCCATAGGCGGGTTGGTACACACCGTTCCCGTCCATGCAATAGTAAGAATATTGCTGTTTCCGTCTTTATCTCCCACGCTGACCATAACAGCCGGGAGCGGGTACAGCATATTCCCCGGTTTCCATGTCTGTTTTGCCATAAATTTCTGATTCTCCTTTAAATCGTCTTACTGCTGCAGCGCTCCCACCAGGGTCGGCACCAGCTGTTTCTTACGGGATACAACGCCTCTCAGCATCAGGTCCTCGGTATCTTCCCTCAAGTCAAATGCACTGATGATCTTCTCTCTTGCATCCGCTCCGCAGCAGAGAAGCTCGGAAGACTCTGTAATGATATTGGTCAGCATGAAGAAAATCATATTCAGCCCGTGGTTCTGGCGGGCTTTCTCCAGGTGAGGCAGAACGATATTCTTGATCTCTTTCAATTCGTCTGCGCTCATGGAATTCACCTGTCCCACTCCGAATACCGTATCGTTGACTGTAAACTGCTTGAAATCAAGGAAGCAGATCTCCTCTGCGGTCTTTCCTTTCAGGTTGCTTCCCGCATTAAACATTTCCTGTGCCAGAGACTCGATCTCAATCCCGGCGATCTCTGCCAATGTCCGGGCAGTGGTCTCATCCAGAGGCGTACAGGTAGGTGAACGGAACATCAGCGTATCGGAAATGATAGCCGAGCAGAGAAGAGCCGCATTAGTCAGATCCACCTCTACTCCATTTTCCTGATACATCTGGTAAACAATGGTCGCCGTGCATCCCACAGGCTGATTGCGGAAAAACACCGGTCCCATCGTCTCAATGCTGCTCAGTCTGTGGTGGTCGATGATCTCCAGCACATCTGCCTCTTCTACGCCGTCCACCGCCTGATTCTTCTCATTATGGTCTACCAGGATTACCTGTTTCTTCTTTACATTGAGAAGACGTCTCCGGGAAATGAGTCCCAGGAACCTTCCCTTGCCATCTACGATAGGGAAATCACGGAAACGCTTTCTCGCCATAACCTCTTTCACATCATCTACATAGTCCCGCATCTTAAAGGAAACCAGATTGTCCCGGGTCATGAAGTATTTTACCGGAATACTCTGATTGATATGCTGTGCCGCCGTAAACGTATCGTGAGGTGTGCGGATGATAACGATCTGCTTCTCCTCCGCCTGCCGGATAATGGCATCCGATATGGGCGCGTTCTGGCAGACTACCATACAACTGGCATCCATATCAACAGCGCACTTCTGAGCGTCCTTCCGGTCGCCCATGATGACCAGATCATCTTTTGCAATAAAATCAGACATGAGGATCCGGCTGGATGCTGCTATCACAACCTTTCCCTTCTGGAAATAGCCATGCTCATTTCCCGTTACGATCTCACCATCGACTGCTCTGGCTATATTCCGGTACTGAGTCCTTGCCTTTGCCAGAATGGTGCTGTCATATACATCCATATATGTCTTGGCAATATCTCCGATGGTGATCAGGCCCTCCAGCTTTCCGTCCCGGGTCACCGGCAGCGTATGTATGTTGGACTGACGCATCTCTTCCCATGCCGTCCGGATAGAAATACTGCTTTTCAGTCCCTCTACTTCTTTCAGTTCCACATCCTTGATCTGCTCCCTCAGATCAGACAAAAGGCCGGGAACCTTTACTTTAAAATGATCCAGCACATACTGAGTCTCCTCATTCAGTTGTCCTGCCCGCCGCGGTTCATGAGGCCTGCCAGTGATCTTTGTCTTCAGAGACGCATAGGCGATCGCCGAACAGATGGAATCTGTATCCGGATTCTTATGGCCTACCACATACACTTTTCTTTCCTTTTCTCTGCTCATAAATTTCACTCCATTCTTTTCTGTTTCTTACTCTTTTTGATTTATTTATACCTGTCATACATTCATATTTCAGAGTCATTTTCCACGTATGATTTTACTCTCCATCTAGTAGATTGCCATCTTTTTTCCGATTCGTCAATAAAAACTGTATATTTTTCACAGCTGTATCGCAAGGACCTGTTGTTTTTTCTGCGTCAGATATGATATACTGTTAAAGTATTTGAAAGAAAGAAGTAGAGGTGCTGCACTATGAGCGAAGAAATGAAAGAAGAATTACAGACAAACGAAACTGCTGAAACGGCAGAAGCTGCAACAGAGAATACGGCTGCTGACAAGCCGGCTGAGTCCATGGCTGATTACGAAGATCATTTTGACGATGCCAATCCCTGGAACAGGGTTCAGGAATATATGGATAACAAGACGATCCTGCCTGTCAAAGTTGAAGGTGTTGTCAACGGCGGTGTGATCGTTATGGTAGAAGGACTGAGAGGATTCGTTCCCGCTTCCAAGCTTTCTCTCTCCTACATTGAGGATCTCGAGACTTACCTTCTCAAGGATATCGAGGTAAGAGTCATCGATGTGGATCAGGCCAGCAACCGCCTCGTCCTCTCCGCACGCGAGATCCTGAAGGAGAAAGAGAAGAAGGCCCGTGAGGAACAGATCTCAAACCTGAAGATCGGTACCGTTCTGGAAGGAACAGTCGAGACGCTCCAGAACTATGGTGCATTTGTCAAATTTGAAAATGGCCTGTCCGGTCTGGTACACGTATCCCAGATCTCACAGAAACGTGTTAAAGTACCGTCTGACGTACTCAGCGTCGGCGATACGGTAAAAGTTAAGGTTATCGGCATCAAAGACGGCAAAGTAAGCCTGAGCATGAAAGCTCTGGAAGAAGTCAAAGAAGAGCCGGAAGAAAAAGTAGTGATCCCGAAGAGCGAAAACATCGGAACAAGCCTTGGAGATCTCTTCAAAAATCTGAAACTCTAATAGTGATACTGAGGGACGCGGGACGGCAGCTGTATTACTTCAGGATGCGGCGCCCGCTTCCTCAGCCATTCAGACGGATTATAACGAAAGAGCAGACACTCGTCCAAAGGGACTCCTGTCTGCTCTTTCTAACAATCCGGGCTGAATGTCTTCGTCTGCTCCTGCTTAACGCATCCCTCCGCAATACAGCTGCCATCCCGCTTACGCTAGTCTCACCTGAAGTTTCTGTCTCATTTTCAACACGGTCTCCAATCCCAAACCCTACTGAAACCGGAAGCTGCGGCGAACCGCATCATGCACAGACATTTCCAAGGATTTCTTCCAGTGCGTTTTTGCTGCTTGTATGGCATCTTACTACATTGGCGTTGCATCTGCCGGCCTCTTCTACAGCACAGCGGACCATCTTATGAGATACAGTATTTGTAAAAAGTACGATCAGATCAGGACTTCCGATCTGTTTGCTCAGATTTGCTGACATCTGAGTAAATACTTTTGCCTTACAGTTATACTGTTTACATATTTTCTTATACTGACAAACCATTCTGTCATGTCCGCCTATGATCACGATACTCATATAAGACCTCCTGTAATATACTTATTAATTCAAGACTCGCTTGCGAGTCTTGGCGCGGGATTCGGGTCAGCTTTAGCTGACATAATACATCTCCGAATCCCTGCGCAGCCTCGCGGAGCGTATATCAGATGAGGGATTGACACCCGCCACTGATACTGATTTGTCACTCACCGCCTATAGAGGCGGGAGTCATCCCACATCTGATATAAATGATGTTGGGGTCAAAAGCCCCCAACCATGATGCCTACGGATTGTTCCGTTAGTTAGTTATATCTAACTTTTTATATAAGTATAATACAATAATTGAGAACTGATATCAATATCGCATATCAATAAATTTTATCAATTTTGTTTTCTGTCATGCGCAGCAGCAGATCTTTTGCTCTCCCTTTTTCTCCTTCGGTTCCGTCGTTATGATCTGTCCCTTAGCATTTTCGTCGTCCATGATGATCTCGCCGACAGAAGGAACGCGGATACAGCCTGCTGCCGGATTTTTGATACTGATGACCGGAGTTGTGATCTCAGCATCCACTTCTGATTTTTCAAAGCAGAGATCCGTATCGATCATCTCACAGTTCACCAGTCTCAGATTGCGGCAGTAACAGAACGGCTGGGTACCGATGATCCGGCAGTTGATCAGCGTCAGACCGTCGGAGTACCATGCAAGATACTCTCCTTTTACCACGCTGTCTTTTACTGTAATGTTCTCACCATGCCAAAATGCATCCTTTGTGTCAAAAACACAGTTCTCAAAAACAGCATTCTTAATATACTGAAATGAATACTTTCCTTTAAACTCGACATTGGAAAATCTCAGATTCTCGGAACGCATCATAAAGTATTCGCTTTCCGCCTTTGTCTCTGTCATGGTTATATTTTTTACTGACCATCCGAATTCCGGTGAGACAATGTCACAGTTATCTATCCTGATGTCACTGCATTCCCTCAGAGCCTTAATCCCGTACATTTTCGTTCCGGTGATCTCAATATGATCGGAATACCACAGCGCTGCCCGGCACAGTTCTGTCATCTCGGAGTCTGCAATCTGTAACATATGATCATGCCAGAAAGGATATCTGAGATTACAGAATGTGTTTTCGACTTTTATATTACTACTCTCTTTCAGTGCGCTTTCCCCGTCTGCGGGGCCGTCAAAGGCACAGTTCTTCAGATGCAGATCTCTGCTCCCGTAAAGGGCCCGTTCCATATCAAATGTCTGAGCTTCTATTAATTTCATCGCAAATTCCTCCTCTATACTGCTTTATACCCCCGGCTGACTATGTTCATACCTGTCAGTTTTGATCTGTATTTCCTTACAGTACACAGTCTAGCACCGGATATCGCAAATAGCAAATATTTATAACGAATACATTTCCATGCCTGAAACCTATGCGCCCCGCCCGAGTTGACATCTCTCTGTATTAATGCTAACATGAGTCAATACGCAAAGGAAAGAGGAATCAGTTATGCAGTATACAGTCCCACATTATTTCAAACAGTTTCAATGCATCGGAGGAGCCTGTCCTGATACCTGCTGTGCAGGATGGCAGATTCAGATCGATCCCTCTTCTCTTCGAAAATACAGAAAGAAAAAAGGCCCTCTGGGCCCCCGTCTTAGAAATGAAATTGACTGGAAAGAGGGCGTATTCCGCAGATATGAAGGACGCTGTGCTTTCCTGAATGAGGAGAATCTGTGTGATCTGTATCTGGAGGGCGGCGGTGAAAAGGCATTCTGCCGAACATGCCGGATGTATCCGAGACACATCGAGGAATTTGAGGGGCTGAGAGAGATTTCTCTGTCGCTCTCCTGTCCTGAGGCTGCCCGTCTCATCCTGAGTCAGCAGGAACCGGTCGGATTTCTCCATGCAGAGAATACGAAACAGGAAAAGCCCTATGAGGAATTCGATTTTTTCCTTTTTACTAAGTTGGAAGATTCAAGATCCCTGATGATACAGATCCTTCAGAACCGTGAAAAGCCTTTCCGCCTGAGAGCAGCCATTGTCCTTGCGCTGGCACATGATCTGCAGCAGCGGATCGACAGAAACGCACTCTTCGAGACAGACAGCCTTCTGGAGCGATATTCATCGCCGCAGGTCTGGTCCTGGTTTGAAAGACGTCTCGAAAAAGCAGAATGCGAAAAAGCAGATAAAAATGAAGCCCGTCGCCTTGTGATCGGAAGGTTCTTCGTGATCCTGGATCTGATGGAAAACCTCCGCCCGGAATGGAAGACCATTTTGCGGACTGCCCGTGAAGTACTGGAACAGAATGAAGAGACAGAGTTCTCCAATAAAGCGGATTCTGAAAATTCCGTTAAAGTTCGGAATCTCGATACAAACTTTGAAAATGTGTTCTCAGATAAAACCGCCGAACAGCTTATGGTATATTTTCTGTTCACTTATTTCTGCGGTGCCGTCTATAACCGGAATGCTTATGGCAAAGTAAAGCTGTGCTTCGCCTCCACTGTACTGATCCGTGAACTTACCCTCTCCGAATGGCTCCGGACCTCCGGAAATGTCTCTCAGGATTTTGCGATAACAGCTGCATACCGGTACTCCAGGGAGATCGAGCATTCGGATTATAATAAATGCAGAATGGAAAAAATGCTGGACGATGAAGAACGTTTTGGCCTGGATATGCTTTTTGCCGGAATATAGTACAATACAGCCGCCAATTACGAAAATTTAACATAGTTTCCATCGATTCTTCTCTTCACATATGTTAATATAGCATCATCATTACCATTTGAAACAGAGAGGACGAGACCATGGCCGACTTATATTTCGTCCGGACGGAAACGGACTTTACCAAAACAGAGCAGAAACTGATCAATTATATCATTACAAACCCGGGTGCCTTCATGCAGATGACCATCAGTGAAGCAGCGCGTGCTGTTGGCACTTCCGAGCCTACAGTATCCAGATTTGCCCGCCACTGTGGATATGAAGATTTTAAAGAGCTTCGTAACACGGTATCCCAGCACTACAACGAGGAGAACTCCCCTGCGGGCAAGCTGTCTTCCACGATTGAGAATCTCTCTCCCGACTCACCGGAAGGATTTCTGCGGAACCAGCAGCTGTGCCTGGAGAAGACCATTTCCTTTATGGATCCACGGCAGCTGGAGCTGGCGGTATCCACCATCCTTCAGGCAGAAAATATCTATCTGTACGCAAAGGGCGCCGCGCTCTCCATGGCGCAGCTCCTCTCATTCCGTCTGTCTAGGTTCGGCATGCGGATCACGATCCTGCCTCCGGGAAGTTCTGAGCTGTTTGAATATATGAACTTCTTTACGGAAAAGGATCTTGTTATCCTCTTCGGCTTCCAGAAAACTCCAAAAGAAGCTGAGGTTCTCCTGGACTACCAGAAGCAGATACCATATAAGGTCATCTTCTTTACCAGCAGGATGTATCAGCCCCAGGACGGAAGCAGCATCATTCCCCTGTATGTATACCGGGGGGAGCCGTCAGAGTACCATTCCATGGCAGCGCCTGCCGCTCTCCTGGACGCGCTGGTGGTCATGATCGGTGCAAAGCTGGGCAGCCGCTCCAGAGAGAGTCTGGACCGGCTGTATCATCTGAAAGAACATTACAGATTGGAGATTCCGCGGTAACCATTGTTCTATTTCCGTTTAATTCTCAGATCTCCGCCCCCTGAATGAGCACTTCCACATAATCCCCGCCCAGAGCATGGATGGTTTTCAGAGCACGTTTCAGAATTCCCGCAGTCTCCACCTGGAATTCCAGGTTCTGGGATGTGGCGATCCGGTAACTGCCCTGACGGATTTCTTCCATAAGGCCGGATACTGTATTCACTTCCCTGTCGAACACATTGTATGCGCAGCCGTACTGAAAGGACTGGTGGGTATCGCTTCCGGCTACAAGCGGTCGGCCAATTCTCTCAGAAAGGGCGCTCATCTTCTCCCAGGTCCCGTCATAGTCTCTGGCCAGGTCCTTTCCGTTCACATCCAGAAACATGAAGCGCCTCAGCAGTTCCTCCGGCAGTTCCGGAATATGTCCGCCTTCCCGGAAAGGATGTCCCGCGCCGAAGATCACCGGGTATTCCTCTGTCATCTCTGACCATTTTTCAAAGGGGAGGAAGTTTCCCTTCTCTTTGTACGGCTCCAGGCGGCGGTTCATCTCCAGGATGCATTCCAGGGGACCTGCCACAAGTGTATGCCCGCCTTCCGCTATATCCACCTCCATACCGGGGAAAATACGGAATCCGCTTTCTGTCACCAGACTGTCCCCATCTCTTTCACTGCGGTCTGCGATATACCGGTAGACCTCGGCAAATCCAAGGGTGTTGAAGTGCTCGGTCAGGCATAGGGCATCCAGTCCTGCCTTCCGTGCCTCACGGAACAGCCAGTCCGTATATTCTTTTGAAAATGGCAGTTTCTTTGCCAGTTTCGCATGTGTATGAAAATCAATCTTCACTTTTCTTCTTCCTTTCTCAGCCATTCTGCCAATGTATAAGCTTTCTGCAGCCTGTACTGTGTGCCGGGTACTTTTCAGATCATCAGATAATCCTACAGCATGTCCTGAAGTGCTGCAGATACCGCCACACATACCGCGACCCATATAATGGATATCACGACAAAGATCATATCCTGACGGGTTACCCTCAGCATGGCAAGCTTCATCCGCTTCACTTCCGGATTCTGAAGGGAGTAACGGTACCCTCTCAGCTCCAGTGCCTCCACAGTCGTCCGTGACCGCTTCGCTGTGTTGAGCATCAGCGGATAGAAAGACTGGATGATCATTTTTATCTGATACCCCAGATATCTGATCTTTCCGATAAATGTCTTTTTCTGCGGGGGATTTCCTCTCAGTCGGAAGGAGAGCAGGATATTCTGGAACTCTTCCATCAATACCGGCAGGATCCGATAGGCAAAAGAGATGCTGAACGAGAGCTGTCCGGGGCACCCGAACCAAAGCATTCCATTTGCCAGCCGGTCCGGATCCAGCCCTGAGAATACCGTGATAGAAGCCAGGGACACTACCGCTACCTTCAGCGTCATCACCAGAAGAGGCGCAATGGTCTCCGCATTTCCCCCGAAGAAGAGCGCAACAATAAACAGATAGCCTGTCTGAGAGAATACCCCAACACAGAACAGAAACAGTACCAGAGGCGCGATCCTTGCTGCTCTGGTGGTCATTACTACGAAAAGGAACAGGCCCAGCAGCAAGGCAACATCATTCAGGAACCAGGGCACAAGGCCGAAAAACAGATACCATATGAGCAGCACTCTCGGGTCAAGCTTTGCGATGACAGTGTCATCATTACCGTATGCATTTTTCAGTACCTGATTTCTGAGATAATCAATCGTCAGTTTGTCCAGGATATTTTCCGTCAGCTTATGCATATTTTTCACCTCTGTCCTTTTCTCTGTTTTCTTCTCTGTTCCTGTCTCTGAAATGATCCATGAAATCATCGATGGTAAAGCAGCTGTCCACAATCTCCAGCCCTCTCCCCATATCATAAATCTGTGGAGGACGGATTCCCACCTGCCCCCTCACATACATATCTGAAAAGACCTGTTCTCTCGGTCCGTCCGCGATCACATACCCTGCCGACAGAACGATGATCCTCTCCGCCCAGTCACAGACCAGCTGCATATCATGTGTTGCTATGATCACAGTATCCGTGATGCCTTTTAACATCTGGAGCGTCCGCATGATCTCCCTGCGGGTGGCAATATCCAGATTGGCTGTGGGCTCATCCAGGAGGAGCATCTCCGGATTAAGAGCGATTCCTATGGCAAGAGAGGCTCGCCTCATCTGTCCCCCTGAGAGAAGACGCCCGTCCCTGTCCGCCAGGTCTGACAGCCGGAACATTGCCAGGAGTTCCTCTGTCCTCTCCTGATAGTTCTCTATCTTTCTGACTTTCATGGCATACTCAATGTCTTTGCGGATCGAGTCCTTGATGAACATCTCCTCCGGATTCTGATATACCAGAGACATAGTATGTCCCAATTCTTCTTTAGACATATTCCGGACAGGCTTTCCCTTTACCTTCACAGTACCGCTCTCCGGATGCACCAGTCCCATCAGCAGCTTCAGCATCGTAGATTTTCCTGCTCCATTTGAGCCGATCAGGGCAATCTTCTCTCCTTTACGGATATCCAGGCTGAAATCATCCAGGATCTTCGGCGCCTCTCCCTTCACAGAACGATACCTCACTGTAATATTCTGGAACGACGCCATTACCTCATCCTTTTTCTTTACCTCACTGTTCCTCCGCTTCTGGTCCTTTTCTTTGATCCAGGGGCCGAAGATCTCCTTTCCCTCCTGGATACTGACAGGCAGGACAGTCTCCTCAGGCAGTATCCCTTCTTTTACCATACGGTTTGCAGCTATGGTGACCTGGGGCGGGAAAATATTGCTCTCCTGAAGCTCATCCACTCTGCGCATAGCCTCCTCTGCCGGCAGTTTCCACTTGACAGTGCCATCCTTCAGCAGGACTACATTACGGCAGTATCGGGCAATATACTCCGTATGGTGTTCGATCACGATGATCGTCTTGTTATATTTCTCATTCAGTTTCTTCAATACTTCATAGATTCCGTCAGCATGGGCGGGATCCAGCTGGGCGATCGGCTCGTCCAGGATCAGGATATCAGGGCTTAAGGCAGCCATTCCAGCCAGCGCCAGCAGATGCTTCTGCCCTCCGGAGAGCTGCCATACATAGTCGCTGATCTTGGAAGAAAGGCCGCATACCGTAAGGGCCTTTCTTCCTTTCTCCTGATAATCCTTCATTGCATAGTTCAAACAAGCGTATGAGGCATCTTCCAGTACGGTGGGACAGACGATCTGATTTTCAAAATCCTGATACACATACCCCACCTTTGCCGCAAGAGTCCCGATCTCAAGTTCTTTCGTATCTCTGCCGTCCACCAGGACTTGTCCGCTCATATCTCCCACGATAAAATGTGGGATCAGTCCATTCAGCGTCTTACACAACGTGGATTTCCCGCAGCCATTGTTTCCTACAAGGGCAATAAAGTCGCCTTCCCCGAACGTGACGTTCACGTTTCTCAGAGTTGCTTCCCGGGCGCCGGGATATGTAAATGTCAGACCTCTGATCTCAATCGTACTCATGTTGTTCTCCTTCTTGTTCAAGACTCGCCCGCGAGTCTTCTCCTATCTGATAATTCCAGTTTGGACCTTACCGTTCTGCCTGTGCAGCTCTGTTACGGATTACTCCTATTGCCACAAGGGCAACAACAGCCGTGATGATTATGGCAATGATAATATTGGTTGTGCTTCCCGCCCATGCAGCTTCCCAGTCAATCAGCTCATATCCGCCGGACGCCAGCAGTTCTGCAACGATAGCCGCTGCGAAACCGATGATGCTCATAATAATAATCTTCGGTGACAGACTGTTTTCTCCGCTGAATACTGTCTTCTCATCCCTGGGCTTCATGCCAAGCAGAGGCTCGATCTTGCCATACAGCTTCGGCACCAGATACATAGTAGGAAGCATACAGAACAGGATACCTGAGAACAGGATATCGTTCAGACAGGCGAACCCTTCTGTAAAGAACACACTCTGCGGAAGTCCTGCAACAGCTTCAAAATCTTCAACTGCAAACTGTACCTTCAGGATATCTACCACACATCCCATAAGCTGCTGTACCGCAACACCGATAATGGATGCTGCTGCAACAACGCCTCTTCTGCGTGGATCCTTTACAAGACGTCCGGCAATATATACGCCGATGGTCACGGTAATGAATTTCTCCAGCTCGCCAAGTCCGCCGAACTGTCCCAGCATGATCTCGCTGAAAACCAGTTCTCCGGCCGCCGCCCCGATTGCTGCTGACAGCGGGTCAAAAAGCATTGCAAGTGTCAGCGGGATAAAAAGGAAATATTCTACTGAGAATTCCACGATTCCCACCTGGAAACTGGGTATCAGCTCTGTAAACAGAGTAGCCAGCCCGTAAAGTGACATGGACAGTACGAATACCATCATTTTCTGTGACTGTGTGATTTTGTTGTCCGGGTTCATAATGATCTCCTCCATAAAACAATTAACTTTTTTCTGTTTTCCTCTGTCGTTTCCGACAAGGAAATTATATTATAGAGAAAACATGTTTGATATCATGAACCCATAAAATGTTAGTAAAATTTTCGTAAATTAAGTTTATGAAAATAAATTTTCATTGTATTTTCGATTGACACCGGAACGCAAAAGAGCGCCGGCATACGCCGACACTCTTCCTTTTTCTCTGTGAACTTGTTTATGAATCCTCTGTCAGATGACCCTGTCTTACGGATTACTCAACTTCTGAGAACTCGTCTTTTCCTACTCCGCACAGCGGGCAGACAAAATCATCCGGTACATCTTCCCACTTTGTGCCCGGCTCAATCCCGTTATCCGGATCTCCGGCAGCCTCATCATAAATATATCCGCATACATCACATACATATTTCTTCATCTTATTATCCTCCTGTATAATATTTATTTGAGCTTCCCTCTTCCCTCACCCCTGTCTGTTACCAGAACAGATCTGAGCGGAGATCAGACAGCTCTTCTGTTTTTCATCATACCATACCACTGCACCTTTTTCAACGTATATCTTATGGAGCAATTTTCCGGCAGAATTTCTAATATTACTGTTCGGGCGCGTCTCAATATCCAGCCATAACGGAGCTCTGAGAACGAATGAACAGGAAGTTTTAATCCTTCCAGAGGCTCAGTAGTCCGGACATAAGAAGCTTTACATCATTCAGGATATAATCAAAAGCTCCCGCCTGATACATATTGATCAGCACCATCCCCACCGGAACTGCGATGATCATGCCAAGTACTCCGCTGAACCGGTATCCAATATACAGCAGGAACAGCGTAAGCAGAGGATTCAGCCCCACACTGTCTCCCACCAGCTTGGGCTGGAGCAGCTGACGCACGACCTGGGTAATAACATAAATCACCACGAGGGCAACTGTTGTTCTGTAATCTCCCATAAAGAACTCGTATACCGCCCATGGGATCATGGCGGTACCCGTTCCAAAGAAGGGCAGGAAATCCAGAAATGAAATAAGGAACGCCACCAGTACAAAATACCGAGCCTGGAGAAACGCAAGTCCCACAAGCAGGATCAGAAATACCACACCCATGATCTTAAACTGTGCCTTGAAATATCCCCCCACCGCATACCGAAGGTTATCCATGACAAGTGTCATCCTCTTTGTGATTGCATCCGGCGCGTTCTTCTTCATCCAGAGAAGGAGCTCTTCCCGCTGACCAATGAAGAAGTAGGCAGACATAACAGCTACAATGAAGGAAATCAGATAGTTGGGTACGCTTTTGGCAAAATTACCGGCTGCAGTCATTGTTGGTTCACTGATACCAGATACAAGATCTCCCATATACTGGTCCAGATTTTCCACCACCGTATTCCATCCGTTCCGTATTCCTGACGGCAGTCTGTCAAATACTCCGGACAGAGTATCACCGATCTGCCGCAGCCCCTCCTCCAGCTGGGCATACATAGCCGGGAAATTACGAATCAGGTCTGCTATCTCGGCAACGATCCTGCTTATACCGAAATAAAAGATAAATACGATCACTGCCAGCACCAGAACGACGATCAGTGCAGAAGCCAGCTTTTTTACAATCCTCAGCCGCTTTTCCAGCCAGTTCACGAGAGGGGCTGCAATGGCAGCTATGATCCAGCCTATCACAAAAGGCATAAGGAATCTCAGCAGCAGAAGTCCTATAAACACAAAGGCAACAGTGGCAAGGATACTGAGCAGCAGCCGGACACCGATCTGCCAGTAAGGCCTTCTATTTTCCATCCGCTTCTTCCTCCCCGTCTGCCGGATCATCCGGGAAACATTCTTCCTTGATCAGTTCCCATATTTCTTCCTTTCCCTGTTTTGTGACAGAAGAGAAGGGGATCACACGGGTTCCCGGCACAAGGGAAAGTCCGTCTTTGAGCATCTTCACATGTTTCTGTACCTGACTTCGTTTGATCTTATCAAGCTTGGTAGCAATGATCACAGGCTCAAACCCCTGATCCAGAATCCAGCGGTACATCATCCTGTCATTTTCCGAAGGCGTATGGCGGATATCGATAAGCAGCAGGACCGCTCTCAACTGGTCTGATCCGTGGAGATACCGTTCGATCAGCTGCCCCCAGCGGGCTTTTTCCTGCTCTGAAACCTTCGCGTATCCATATCCCGGCAGATCTACCAGATACAGCTCCTCATTGATGTTATAGAAATTGATCGTCTGCGTCTTTCCCGGCGTAGCAGAAATCCTGGCATAGGATTTCCGGTTCATCAGAGCATTGATCAGGGAAGATTTCCCTACATTTGATTTCCCTGCGAAAGCTATCTCCGGCTTTCCGTTCTTCGGCAGGACACTTGTGATTCCGCATACAGTCTCAAGATTGATACTTCTGATAACCATTTCTTATTCCTTTCCAAGTGCCAGTTTCAGCACTTCACTCATGCTCTCCACGGGGATGATCTCCAGGCCTTTTGTAATCTCCGCCGATAGTTCTTCTACATCTGCAATATTTTTTTCCGGGACAAGGACTGTTCTGATCCCAGCGTTTTTAGCAGCCAGCAGCTTCTCCTTCAGTCCTCCGATAGGAAGCACTCTTCCCCGGAGTGTGACCTCCCCGGTCATGGCCAGATCCGCACGGACCTTTTTGCCGGTAATGGCGGAAAACATGGCTGTTGCCATTGTAATTCCGGCTGACGGACCATCCTTTGGCACTGCTCCTTCCGGAATATGTACGTGTATATCATGCTTTTCGAAGAAATCATCCGGTATGTCATACTGTCTGCTGACAGAGCGGATATAGCTGATTCCTGTCCGGGCAGATTCCTTCATCACATCTCCCAACTGGCCTGTCAGCATGATATCTCCCTTTCCTGGCATGACGTTTACTTCAATCTGCAGAGTGTCCCCGCCTACGCTGGTCCAGGCAAGTCCCCGCACGATTCCCACCTCAGGAGCGGGATTTGCCATCCTGTATCTGTACTTCTCTTTCCCAAGGAATTTATGGATATTCCTGTCCGTGACTGTGATCTTTTTCCGGTCTGTTGTAAGGATTTCTTTCGCAGCTTTGCGGCAGATATTGCCGATCTCCCGTTCCAGCTGCCGGACACCTGCCTCTTTTGTATAATTTCTCGCCATCTTCCAGATCGCATGGCGGCTGAAGCCGAGCTGCTCATCTGTAAGCCCGTTCTTCTCCAGCTGCTTCGGAATCAGGTGCTCCATGGCAATATGCAGCTTTTCATTCTCCGTATAACTGCTGATCTCAATCACTTCCATACGGTCCAGCAGCGGCCGGGGTATCGTCTGAAGTGTATTTGCCGTGGTAATAAACATGACTTCCGACAGATCCAGCGGAACTTCCAGATAATGATCTCTGAACTTACTGTTCTGTTCACTGTCCAGCACTTCCAGCAGAGCTGAGAATGTATCCCCTTTATAGTCTGTACTGACTTTGTCAATTTCATCCAGCAGCATGACAGGATTTTTTACTCCTGCCATACGAATCCCGTTCGCGATACGGCCTGGCATGGCTCCTACATATGTCTTACGGTGTCCACGGATCTCCGCCTCATCTCTGACTCCTCCAAGAGAGATCCTGACATACGGCTTCTTCATGGCACGCGCCAGAGAACGGGCAATGGACGTCTTTCCGGTTCCTGGAGGACCAACAAGGCAGAGGATGGGACTGTCCCCTTTCTCTGTCAGAGTACGAACTGCAAGAAATTCCAGTATCCTCTCCTTCACCTGTTCAAGACCGTAGTGATCTTCATCAAGGACATGCTTCGCGTAGGCGATATCCTGATTATCTTCTGCTCTCTTCTCCCAGGGCATCTCGAGCAGGGTCTCAATGTACGTCCGTATCACTCCGTTCTCTGCCGGAGAGTTCAGAGAACTCTTAAATCTGTTAATTTCCTTCTGAAGCTTCTCTTTCACCTCATCAGATGCTTCAAGCTCCTTGAGTTTTTCCTCGAACTCTTCTGCATCCGAGATCGTCGATTCCTCTCCCAACTCCTCCCGGATCAGTTTCAGCTGCTCCCGCAGGATATATTCCCGCTGGTGCTTATCTACTCTCTCTTTGACCTTTTTCTGGATCTCATCTTTGATATCAATGATCTGCACTTCATTTACAAGCTTAAAAGCCAGTTTCTCATATCTCTTCCAGAAATCCGTCTCACTGAGGATCTCCTGCTGATCCGTATAATAGAGAGGAATATTGGCAGCGATCTCATCAACCAGCCTTCTCAGATCTCGGATCTCCAGGATCTGAGCCACGGATTCCTTGGATATCTTACCGTTTTTGGAAGCGTATTCTACAAACATATCCTTAATCCCGCGTTCCATAGCTTCCCCGTTCAGGTCATCCGGGATCGTTACTGCAGCATCATCTGCCGGCTCAACTTCAGCTCTCAGATAAGGATCGCTGTACTCAATATTTCTGAGGATTCCTCTCTTTTCCCCTGACACCAGGACTCTTACAATATGTTTCGGCAGCTTAATGATCTGCTTGATCGTACCGATAGTCCCGACCTCGTATACATCCTGAATACCGGGATTCTCTGTATCAATGGACTTCTGTGCAACCAGAAATATCTCCTGTTTTTCTACCATTGCCTCCTGAACAGCGGCAATGGAACGCTGCCTGCTGACGTCAAAGTGTACAACCATTTCCGGCATGATCGTCATTCCCCGCAGGGCTACCATGGGCAGGCTTATCGTCTCTCTCTCCATCTGTCATCCTCCTCTGGATAATAATGGTTTTCTCTGTCATGCAGCCGCTCTCACAGCGGAAATCCACATAAAAACTAACCATATCATAAAAACGGGTACATATGGTTGTGATTCCATTGTACCCGCCTGTAGACAGGGCTGCTCACCCTGCCTCTCTCTATGCGCTTTCTGACGTCAGGAAAGAACGCCGCTCTTCTCCGTCACGGAAATAGACCGGATCCTCCTGTCCCAGTACAGCCGCTTTTGTAATGCGGCACTCTTTTATGGTGTCGTCCGAAGGCACCGTAAACATCGTGTCCATCATGATATTCTCCATGATGGCCCGAAGTCCTCTTGCTCCAGTCTTCCTCTTCAGCGTCGTATCAGCGATAGCTTCAAGAGCGTCCTTGTCAAACTCAAGCTTCACGCCATCCAGTTCAAGAAGCTTCTGATACTGTTTTACGATCGCGCTCTTCGGCTCAGTCAGAATCTTTATGAGTGCGTCGCGATCAAGAAGATCAAGGGAGACCGTCACCGGAAGTCTTCCTACAAGCTCCGGGATAAGTCCATATTTTACAAGATCCTGAGGGAGCACTTCATGGAGAAGGACATCCATATCGTACTCATGTTTTTCCGCGATCTCGGCATTAAATCCGATGGACTTTCTGTCCAGCCGGGTCTCGATGATCTTATCGATTCCCTCAAAAGCTCCTCCGCAGATAAACAGGATATTCGTTGTATCAATCTGGATCAGTTCCTGATGGGGATGTTTTCTTCCGCCCTGCGGCGGAACGGAAGCAACAGTCCCCTCAATGATCTTGAGCAGTGCCTGCTGTACGCCCTCACCGGATACATCCCTCGTAATAGACGGATTCTCAGACTTCCTGGTGATCTTATCTATCTCGTCAATATAGATGATCCCGTGCTCAGCTCTCTCAATATCACCGTCTGCAGCCTGGATTACTTTCAGAAGGATATTTTCCACATCTTCTCCGACATACCCCGCCTCTGTCAGTGCAGTTGCATCAGCGATCGCAAATGGTACGTTCAGGATCTTCGCAAGCGTCTGTGCAAGAAGTGTCTTCCCGCATCCGGTCGGACCGAGCATCAGAATATTGCTCTTCTGAAGCTCCACCCCGAGATCCTGTTCTGCCAGTATTCTCTTGTAATGATTATACACCGCTACTGAAAGCACCTTCTTGGCCTCATCCTGGCCGATCACATAATCATCCAGAAATGCCTTGATCTCTTCCGGTGTCAAAAGATTGATATCATCCAGTGCGCTTTTCTCGTTATAGTCCAGTTCTTCCTCGATGATCTCTGAACAGATCGCCACACACTCATCACAGATATAAGTCCCGTTGGGACCGGCGATCAGTTTGCGCACCTGCGACTGGCTCTTATTACAGAAAGAGCACCTGACAATATCATCTGTCATTCTACCTGCCATACATGTCACCTCATACTGCCATTATGGATTAATGCTTTGTAATTATTAATGTTTTGTAATTACCTCGTCGATCAGTCCATACTCTTTTGCCTCTTCTGCTGACATGAAGTTATCTCTTTCTGTGTCAGCCTGAATAACCTCAAGTGGCTTTCCTGTATTGGCTGCGAGGATTTCATTCAGTTTTTTCTTGGTGCGCAGGATATGCTCAGCGGCAATCTGGATCTCAGTTGCCTGTCCCTGTGCTCCGCCGGAAGGCTGATGGATCATGATCTCTGCATTGGGGAGTGCAAAACGTTTCCCTTTCTTTCCTCCTGACAGAAGAAACGCTCCCATACTTGCAGCCATACCGATACATACAGTTGACACGTCACACTTGATGTACTGCATTGTATCGTAAATAGCAAGTCCTGCTGTCACAGAACCTCCCGGGCTGTTGATATACAGCTGGATATCCTTCTCCGGATCATCTGCTTCCAGGAAAAGAAGCTGAGCAACTACAACACTTGCAGATGCATCGTTCACCTCTTCACCAAGGAAAATAATCCTCTCTTTGAGAAGTCTTGAATAAATATCATATGACCGCTCTCCGCGGCTTGTCTGCTCAATGACATAAGGTACTAAAGCCATGATATATCTTTCCTCCTTACTGTCTGACAAAAGGTGCACCTAACGGCACACCTTTCGAAATCATGCTTACTCTTCTACTGCTGCCTCTGTAATGAAAGTAACCGCATCCTGAACCGCGATATCTTCTTTCATCTGTTTCTTTTCATTCTCTCCCATGAACTCTTTCAGCTTGTCAACTTCCATCTGATAGGACTCAGCCATCTTTGTGAGTTCTTCGTCAAGACGCTCGTCAGAAACCTCTATATTCTCTGCTGCGGCTACTGCTTCCAGCACCAGTCTTGTGCGGATACGCTTCTCTGCCTGAGGCTTCAGCTCTTCCATCATCTTCTCCTCAGACAGCCCTGTGAACTGGAAGTACTGCTCCAGAGTCAGGCCCTGCTGCATAATGCGGCGTGCGAAATCATCCGCCATCTGTCTTGCCTGAAGATCGATCATCGGCTCAGGAATATCGATCTGTGCATTCTCCACAGCCTTCTCTACAGCCTGATCCTCTTTCTTCTGTTTTGCGTCATTTTCTTTACGCTCTTTCAGTCTGCCCTTCACTTCTGCCTTGTACTCTTCCAGAGTCTCGCTTTCCTCAGAAACATCAGAAGCAAACTCGTCATCCAGCTCAGGAAGCTCTTTTACCTTGATCTCGTGTACTGTGCATTTGAAGACAGCTGCCTTGCCTGCCAGATCCTTTGCCTGATAATCCTCAGGGAAGGTCACATTGACTTCTACTTCCTTTCCGATCTCTGCACCGATCAGCTGCTCCTCGAATCCCGGAATAAAGGAACCGGAACCGATTGTCAGCGGGTAATTTTCTCCCTTGCCGCCATCAAAAGCTTCACCATCAACAAAGCCTTCGAAATCAAGAACGACCTGATCCTTATCCTGAACAGCTCTATCAGTCACTTCTACTGTTCTTGCATTGCGCTCGCGCTCTCTTTCGATTTCCTGGTCAACTTCTTCATCTGTAACTTCTGTAGAAATCTTATCCACTTTCAGTCCTTTATATTCACCAAGCTCAACTCCCGGCTTTACAGCTACTTCTGCCGTAAAGATAAACGGTTTTCCTTTTTCAAGCTGAGTAACCTCAACCTTCGGCTGGGAAACGATCTCGAGCTCACACTCATCATAAGCTTTTCCGTACGCCTCGGAGATCATATGATTTGCTGCCTCATCGTAGAATACTTCCGGTCCGTACATCTTCTCGATCATCTGGCGCGGTACTTTTCCCTTACGGAATCCCGGAAGGCTGATCTTGCTGCGCTCTTTCAGATATGCTGCCTGAAGCGCCTTCTCCACTTCATCTGCTGACACTTCAATGGTCAGTTTTGCCATATTATGTTCTAATTTTTCTACCTGTAAACTCATTTTCTTCCTCCTTGATAGTGCAAATCCTGGGTGTGCATTTCCTATGGCACAATATATTTGCAGTCATTGTAATAGTATATCACACAACCCCTTATATTGCCAGTGTTTTTTGTATATAAAATTGCAACTGTTTACACATTATAAACAATGGATTTTCTGATTTCCTCTGATTTCGCATCCCCACAGAGCAGAGATGTAAGTCTGAGGGCAAATGGGATGGCCGCTCCCATGCCTCGTCCAGTAATGATATGTCCGTCAACTATCTCAGGAACTTTCAGAACTTCCTCACAGTCAAGTTCATCCTCAAACGATGGGTATGCGCACGCTTTTCTTCCCTTAATCATTCCCAGCTCACTTAAAATACTCGGGGCCGCGCAGATGGCCGCAATATATTTTTTCTCTTCATCATATGTCTTCAGCAGACTCCGCAGTCCCTCATGCGCCTTCAGATTCAGTGTTCCCGGCATTCCCCCGGGCAGTACCAGCATATCTGCACTTTCCGCGCTGATATCTTCGAACAGAACGTCCGCATCTACCAGGATATTATGAGCCCCATGTATCTGCTTTCTTCCCATAACAGACACTGTATTAACCTCTACTCCTGCGCGCCTCAACACATCCACAACAGTCAGTCCTTCGATCTCCTCAAAACCATCTGCAAGAAACACATATGCTTTCTTCATAAAATATACCTCCTGCCAGTGCAATTAATAACCCATTGACAAGTTTAGCAGAGAAAAGGTGTAAATGCAATGGTTTACAAATTTTCTACAGGGGATTATTATAAGACATGCAGTTTCCTCTGTGATCATGCAGGATACAGACTTCTGATCCCGCATACTCGCAGAGAATACACAGACTTACCAATCAAAAAGGAGAACAGATAACATGGAAATCGAGAGAAAATTTCTTGTTGAGCCAGACAGACTTCCTTTCCGGCCAGAAGAGTATCCTCACAGAAAGATTGAACAGGCCTATCTATGCACATCACCGGTTGTGCGGATACGCAGGGACGGCGATGAATATTATCTTACCTATAAGTCCAAAGGTCTGATGGTCCGGGAGGAATATAACCTTCCTCTGACCGAAGAAGCTTACCGACATCTCCGTGAAAAAGCAGACGGCCGCATCATAGAAAAGACACGCTACGTAATACCGCTGGAAAGCAGCCTCGCACTGGAGCTGGATATATTCGAAGGAGATCTCGCACCGCTTGTACTGGGTGAGATCGAATTTCCGGATGAAGGATCCGCCAGAGACTATCACGCACCGGAATGGCTTGGAGAGGATGTCACATACTCAACTCTGTATCATAACAGTACTCTGAGCCAGATACCAGTAAAATAAAGCCACATTTTGTTGCTCTTTCCGCTTACTTTTCGTTTCGTTGCATATAAGTCCATTTTCGGGAAAAGTTGTTATAATGAAGACTAATTTTAACGATTTCATTATGTTTCCCGATGGAGGTATCTCATTTGTCGAACGTGCAACTGATCGAAAATCTGCGCAGACTGAGAAAAGATCACAAATTCACACAATTACAGATCAGTAAGAAGCTGAACATATCACGGCAGGCATATTCTAATTATGAAACAGGCCAGAGAATTCCAGATGTAGATACCCTGATCCGTCTTGCCGACATTTATCATATCACTCTGGAACAGCTGATCACCCAGCCGTGTTCCGGAGACGGCGTCATCAACGAGAGCCAGGGACCGTATAGTCCCGGAATGATCATTGATACCGCTGACACGGTTTATCTGACAAGAGAAGAGATCGATCTTCTTACTCATTACCGCAACGCATCCAGCGATGACCGCAGGCTTGTCCGGAAGGTTCTCGCTCTTCCCGAGTGATATCCTGTAAAGCACCGACATTGAAAATGTCAGGAAAAGACAGGGAGCGGAAACACACAGAGAACAGAATAATAAAAAGCACAGGCAGCATTTTCTGAAATGTTCTGTCTGTGCTTTTTTATATCTCTTATATCTGTTTATCCGATATTACTGCTGAGTCTTTTCAATCAGATGATCAATCAGACGGCATCCTTTTTCCACGAATACACCTGTTTCACGTCCGCTCTTTTCACTGTAACTGTTCTTTCCCTCTGCAGGGGCTGTACTGTCATAGAGCATATAAGGAACCGGATCGCCAGTATGTGTACGGACATGTACCGGTGTCGGATGATCTGGAAGCACCAGCATACGGAAAGGAATATTCTCTGCAGACAATGCTTCCACGACAGGGCCGATGATCATTCTGTCAATAGACTCGATCGCCTGGATTTTTTTCTCCGCACTGCCCTGATGTCCCATCTCGTCCGGAGCTTCGATATGTACATACACAAAATCAAATCCGTCTTCGGACAGTGCCGTAACAGCAGCCTGCCCTTTTCCGGCATAGTTTGTATCCAGCCCTCCATTTGCTCCTTCGACGATGATATTATGCATACCGGCGCCAACAGCAATCCCCTTCAGGAGATCGACAGCCGAGATCATTGCTCCTTTCACACCGTTCTTCTCCTCAAAGGAAGTCAGTGCGGGACGGGTCCCCGCTCCCCAGAACCAGGCTGAATTAGCAGGATTCTTTCCTTCTGCCCTGCGCTTCACATTAATCGGATGATCCTTCAGGATATCATAGCTCCTCTCCATCATCTCACGCAGGACCGGATCTCCCGGAAGATATTCCCCGATCCTTTTTGTAAGAATATCATGGGGCGCAGTCAATTCTACAACGCTCCCGTTCTTCATGATCAGAAGATGTCTGTAACTCGTGCCCACATAGAACGTATATCCATCCCGTTCAAGCTTCTCCTTCAGAGCTTCGATAAGAACAGCAGCCTCTTCCGTACTGATCTCCCCTGAACTGTGATCAAGAATCCTCCGGTCACTGTAGTTTTCCTCTTCCTCGGATAAGGTAACAAGATTACAGCGGAAAGATACATCCGATGCATCCATATCTGCCCCGATGCTCAGAGCCTCCAGAGGGGAGCGACCGGAATAATATACCTCCGGATCATATCCGATCACGGACAGATTGGCAGTATCACTTCCCGGAGCCATTCCCTCCGGAACTGTCCGCACCATACCGATCTCGGAAACTTTTGCCAGACGGTCCATATTCGGCGTCGCAGCGGCTTCAAGCGGCGTCTTTCCTTCCAGCTCGGGAAGCGGTTCATCCGCCATCCCGTCACATAATATTACAATATACTTCATCTCTTCTGCCTTCCCTGTGGTTTTCATTCTGCGGCTGTCCGGATCATTCTCGGGCCGGAAGCCGCAGTATATATATATCCTGACCGACATCTGATCGGGCAGATATCAGTCTTCCACACGTATCATATGAATAATATCCGCGAACTTTTCCGCATTTGTCTGATATTCTCTCTCTGACATCACACTGGTCACAAACCCGAACTCATCGTTCAGCTCAGGAACACTGACAACACGGACCTGACCAAATGCAGCCTCTATTTCCTGCTTACGTTCCTCCGCATTTCCCTTCATACGCACAAAGAAGCGCTTGCAAGTATCCTCAATCGGAAGCAGAGTCAGCTTTTCCTCATCCCACATTGTCATGATATTTCTGTGGAGATGCTTCGCTTCATCCACCACATCGGCAACTACCGCACTTGCAGTAGGCAGCTTTCCTGCCCCGCTTCCATAGAACATGGCATCCCCTAATACATTACCGTTTACAAAGACCGCATTGAACACTCCATTTACGTTGTACAGAGGATGCTCCCTTCCCAGAAGCGCCGGAGCCACGATAGCGTGAAGATGATCTTCATGACGTTTACTTGAAGCAAGAAGCTTGATCGTCATATCCATGGCTTTTGCATACATCATGTCCTTCTTCGTGATCTTAGTGATTCCCTCTGTATAAATATCCTCGAAGTCCACCTGCTGTCCGGAGATCAGGGAAGAAAGGATCGCGATCTTCCTGCATGCGTCATATCCTTCCACATCTGCTTCCGGATTGCGCTCCGCATAGCCGTTATCCTGAGCTTCCTTCAGCACTTCATCATAATCTGCCCCCTCATAGAACATCTTTGTGAGCATATAGTTTGTCGTTCCATTGAGGATTCCTGTGATTTCCTCGATCTCATCAGCTGTAATACAGGAGTTCAGAGCCCGGATGATCGGGATCCCGCCGCCCACACTTGCCTCGAACAGAAAATTAATGTCCCTGTCCCTGGCTATGGACAGCAGCTCAGCTCCGTGTTTCGCAACAAGCGCCTTATTGGAAGTTGCCACACTCTTGCCGGCTTCCAGGCACCTCTTTACAAATGTATAGGCCGGTTCGATGCCTCCCATGACCTCTACTACAATCTGTATTTCCGGATCGTTGATGATCACGTCCACGTCATGGACGATCTTCTCCTGGATCGGATCCCCGGGGAAATCCCGGATATCCAGTACATATTTTACATTGATCTCATCGCCTGCACGCTTATTGATAATGGCACCGTTTGTATTGATCACTTCCACTACTCCGGATCCTACTGTGCCGTATCCCATTACCGCTATATTAACCATTGCTTCTTCCTTTCTGTACTTCTGCATCCATGCTTAAATATGCGTTGATAAACGGATCGATATTGCCGTCCATCACACTGTTCACATTACTGATCTCAGCATTCGTCCTGTGATCTTTTACCATCGTATACGGCTGCATGACATATGACCGGATCTGATTTCCGAAATTGATGTCCTTTACCTCGCCGCGGATATCAGACATTTTTTCTGCCTGCTCCTGCTGCTTCATCAGATACAGCTTGGATTTGAGCATCTGCATCGCTTTGTCCTTGTTCATATGCTGAGAACGCTCATTCTGACACTGCACCACGATTCCGGTAGGAAGATGGGTAATACGCACTGCAGACGAAGTCTTATTGATATGCTGTCCGCCTGCGCCGCTGGACCGGTAAGTATCAATCTTCAGATCGTCATCATTAATCTCGATGTCAATATCTTCTTCAATGTCCGGGATCACATCACAGGATGCAAAAGACGTCTGCCGTTTTCCCGCCGCATTAAACGGGGAAATCCTGACAAGTCTGTGAACTCCCTTTTCCGAGCGCAGATAACCATATGCGTTTTCTCCTGCCACCTCGAAGGTCACGCCTTTGATACCGGCCACATCTCCTTCCAGATAGTCCAGCATCTCAACGGAAAATCCTTTTTTCTCTGCCCATCTCGTATACATACGGTACAGCATGTTGGTCCAGTCGCATGCTTCTGTCCCGCCCGCACCGGCGTGGAGAGTAACAATAGCATTGTCCTTGTCATAAGGTCCGATCAGAAGAGTTCCGATCCGCAGTTCTTCAAAAGACTCCTCAAACTGTTCTAGTTCTTCTTCAATTCCTTTGACCGTATCTTCATCCGCCTCTTCTTCACTCATCTCGATAAGAAGCATCATGTCATCATAATCAGAGTACAGTTTCTCGATCTGTTTTACAGAGTCCTGCAGACTCTTCAATTCTTTCATGACCTGCTGGGAAACCTCCGGTTCATCCCAGAATCCCGGTTCCTCCAGCCTTTTTTCAAGTTCTTCGATCCTTAACTTCTTTGAAGCCAGGTCAAAGTGAATCCCTCAAATCTTTCAGCGGTTCTTCATAAGCGCCCAGTCTGGACTTTAATTCATCTAATAAAACCACCTTAATCACCTCTTTCAGAAAATTTTATATTATATTTTCAGACTGATCTGCCGCAGAAGCATCTCAGTCTGATTTTCCTTTTCAACAGAAAGCCGGCCTGATCCTGATCAGACTGCTTTCTTCCTTCCGCAGCACTGCTTGTATTTCTTGCCGCTGCCGCATGGACAGGGATCGTTAGGATAGATTTTCTTGTCCTGTCGCTTCTTTGGCGCGCGGACAGCGCTGTCATCCTTGTTGGTTCCGGTAACCTTTGCTACTTCCTCACGCTCAACCTTCTGCTCCACACGGATATGGAACAGGGTACGGATCGTAGACTCGGCGATTGCATTGGTCATGGCGCCGAACATATCGTATCCCATCATCTTATACTCTACAAGCGGATCTCTCTGGCCATATGCCTGGAGACCGATTCCCTGACGGAGCTGCTCCATATCGTCAATATGATCCATCCATCTGGCGTCGATTACCTTCAGAAGAACGACACGTTCTACTTCTCTGATCTGTTCTGCCTCCGGGAACTCTGCCTCTTTCGCCTCATAGGCTTTGACAGCCCTCTCTTTCAGAAGGTGTTTGAGCTCTTTCTGACGCATGTCAGAGCACTCTTCCACAGTAGGCAGCTCCAGCTGCGGAATCACATTATGAAGGTTCACGTCAAGTCCCTTGAGATCCCACTCATCAGACTCTGCTTCCGGTGAAGCAAAACGATCCGTCAGATTCTCCACATATTCTGTGATCATATTATAGATCGTGTCACGCATGCTCTCGCCGTCAAGCACACGTCTGCGCTCTCCATATATGATCTCTCTCTGCTCATTCATTACCTGATCATATTCCAGCAGGTTCTTACGAATACCGAAGTTGTTGTTTTCCAGTTTCTTCTGAGCTTTCTCTATAGCGCTTGAAAGCATCTTATGCTCGATCTGCTCTCCGTCTTCTACTCCCAGAGTATTGAATACTCCCATCAGACGTTCGGAGCCGAACAGTCTGAGGAGGTCATCCTCCAGAGAAATATAGAATCTTGACTCACCAGGATCTCCCTGACGACCGGAACGGCCGCGGAGCTGGTTGTCAATACGGCGGGACTCATGACGCTCTGTACCAATGATCTTCAGACCGCCGGCTGCTCTTGCGTCATCATCCAGCTTGATGTCTGTACCACGTCCGGCCATGTTCGTCGCAATGGTCACAGCGCCATGGACACCTGCGTCCGCAACAATCTCCGCCTCAAGTTCATGGTACTTCGCATTCAGGACATTATGCTTGATGCCTTCCTTTTTCAGCATCTTGCTGAGCAGTTCAGAGACTTCGATCGTAATGGTTCCCACCAGCACCGGCTGTCCGGTAGCGTGGGCTTCTTTTACCGCCTTAACGACCGCCTCGTATTTTTCTCTCTTTGTCTTATATACAGCATCTTCCAGGTCAACTCTCTGTACAGGAACATTCGTCGGAATCTCAACCACGTCCATGCCATAAATGTCGCGAAACTCCTTTTCCTCAGTGAGAGCTGTACCGGTCATACCACTCTTCTTATCGAATTTATTGAACAGGTTCTGGAATGTGATCGTAGCAAGCGTCTTACTCTCCCGGCGTACTTTCACATGCTCTTTTGCCTCGATTGCCTGATGCAGTCCGTCTGAATAGCGCCGGCCCGGCATGATACGTCCTGTAAATTCATCAACGATCATAACCTCGCCTTCCGGTGTTACCACATAATCCTGATCCCGGAACATAAGATTATGTGCCCGAAGAGCAAGAATGATATTATGCTGTATCTCGAGATTTTCCGGATCGGCAAGATTTTCAATATGAAAGAACTTCTCAACCTTTTTCACGCCGTCTTCTGTCAGGTTAACCGCTTTTTCCTTCTCATTTACGATAAAGTCGCCGGTCTCTTCGATCTCTTCGCCCATGATGGCATTCATCTTTGAGAATTCACCACTGGCTTCACCACGCTCCAGCTGTCGTGCCAGAATATCGCATGCCTCATAGAGACTGGTTGATTTGCCGCTCTGACCGGAGATGATCAGCGGAGTCCGAGCCTCGTCGATCAGAACAGAGTCAACCTCATCGATAATAGCAAAATGAAGTCCTCTCTGGACAAGCTGCTCTTTATATATGACCATATTATCACGCAGGTAATCAAAGCCAAGTTCGTTGTTTGTTACATATGTGATATCACAGTTATATGCCGCACGACGTTCATCATTATCCATACTGTTCAGCACAACGCCTACGGTAAGTCCGAGGAATTCATGAACCTTTCCCATCCATTCCGCGTCACGCTTTGCCAGATAGTCATTGACGGTAACAATGTGGACTCCCTTACCTTCCAGTGCGTTCAAGTATGCTGGAAGTGTAGACACAAGCGTCTTTCCTTCTCCTGTCTTCATCTCAGCAATACGCCCCTGATGAAGAACGACTCCGCCAATCAGCTGCACCCGGTAATGACGCATGCCAATGCTTCGAAACGCTCCTTCACGTACAACCGCATATGCCTCTGGCAGGATATCATCCAGAGTCTCTCCTTCTTTCAGGCGTTCTTTAAATTCTCTTGTTTTCCCCCTGAGTTCCTCATCGGACAGCGCCTTCATCTCCGGCTCCAGCGCCTCGATCTGGTCGATCACCGGACGAATACGCTTCAGCTCGTTCTCACTGTGGGTGCCGAAAATCTTCTCTATTATACCCATTTTCCGTAACTAACTCCTTAAAATAAATTTGACATTACAGTACAGCGGACAGCTGCTTTCAACAAATACTACACATCCACTGTTCCGATTTCAGATGCCACTCCGTTTTCCATTCTAACACTAACTCTGTCTCAATTCAACCAGTTCATAACTTGTTAACAAATCAAGGTTGCAGTTCACACTGTACTCAGGAAAAGGAGAACGCAGCGTCATGCTTGCATGTAAGAGGCATTCTCCTTTTCCTGAGGGCGAGTAAAACTCGCAACTACCGCATATCCTTTATTTTTTCATAGGGAATGTTGCCTCCGAACAGGTCAAGGGCGCTTCCAATGGTAAAGTCCAGTCTGCCTCTGCTTACATTACGGAACTGCTCCAGGTCATCCAGGGAGCCGATTCCTCCTGCGTATGTAACCGGGATCTGATCCCATTCCGAAAGCATACGCACGAGTTCTGTTTCCATTCCAGATCTCTTTCCTTCCACGTCCACCCCATGGACCAGAAATTCGTCGCAGTATCCGGCAAGCCTGTTCAAAACTTCATGTGTCAGCCGCATATCCGTAAACTTCTGCCACCGGTCGGTTACTACATAATAATGCCCGTCTTCTTTTTTACGGCAACTCAGATCCAGGACCACATGTTCTTTTCCGGCACGATCAGCCAGGGCCTCCAGATTTTCTTCGTGAAATACTCCATTCTGGAATACATAGGATGTCACGATCACATGACTTGCGCCTGCTGCCAGATATTCCTTTGCATTGTCGGCAGTAACGCCGCCGCCTGCCTGCAGTCCGCCTGGATATGTATGCAGTGCATCCAGAGCCTGCTGCCTGGTACGCCCGTAATATTCTGAATCCCTGGAATTCAGCATGATCACATGTCCGCCTTTCAGTCTGTCTTTCCTGTACAGTTCTGCATAGAAAGAAGCGCCCAGTTCCGATGAAAAATTAGTCTTTGCCTTATTGCCTTCGTCTTTCAGGCTTCCTCCTACGATCTGCTTTACCTTTCCATTATGTATATCGATACAGGGTCTGAATCTCATACTCTCTTCCTCCGTCTCATGACCCAGATCTGCCGCAGAACCGGTCAGACTCCCGGTTCTGCGGCAGATCTTTTCCTATCTTGCTTTTTTCATAACCATTTCATTTATCGATTTGTATTATCCGTATCCTTCTGTACCCCGTTGTCTTCGGTCAGATCATCTGCTGCCTTATCGACTCCGTCTGTCACGTCATCAGTCAGGTTGTCAACTCCGTCTGTAATATCATCCGTCACATTATCAACTCCATCCGTCACGTCATCGACTGCATCATCAAGGACTCCGTTCCCCTCTGTAGCGTCATTCATATTGGGATCGTTTTTATTGGTCCCATCCATTGTCGATGAATCTCCACTCTGTCCGGACTGATCTGCGCCGTTATCCGCCTGATCCCTGCTGCTGCATCCTGTAGAGCCCAGCAGTACGAAGGCACAGGTAAGCAATAGCAGAAAATGTTTCATTTTCTTCAGCATAATATCTGTATCTCCCTTTCCATAAATATTGTTGTATTCATACTATCTGCATATTTCCAATATTTATTCAGGAAAATAATTCTATTATCAGTCTGTTGCTTTTGACCTCAGCTTCTCCATAGCCCTTGCCTCTATCTGCCGCACACGTTCTCTCGTGACACCAAGCATCTCACCGATCTCTTCCAGGGTATGTGTCTGGCCGTCTTCCAGACCGTAGCGCAGACGGATCACATTCTGCTCCCTCTCGTTGAGAGAATTAAGCAGGTCACTGACCTCCTCTTTCTGCGCGATCATATTAAGAGCCTCGTCCGGTGTTGCTTCGGATTTATCCTCCACCATGTCTCCCAGGATGTTTTCGCCGTCCTCGCCCACCGGAGTTTCCAGCGATACCGGATTCTGAAGATATGTCAGGATGTCTTTTACTTCGTCGACATTTTTATCTTTCAGTTTTTCGGCGATCTCCTCCGGCATCGGATCTCTCCCGAGGATCTGCTGCAGTTCTTTCTGTGCCTTCTGCACTCTCTTCATATTCTCAGCCACATGGACCGGCACACGGATTTCCCTGGACTGCTGGTCGACCGCTCTCTGCATGGCCTCCCTGATCCACCACGCGGCATAAGTGGAGAACCTGTTTTCCTTCGTATAATCGTACTTCTCCGCCGCACGCATCAGCCCCATATTTCCTTCCTGGATCAGGTCGAGGAAAGGAACACCTCTTCCTGTATAATGTTTGGCAAGAGAAACCACAAGGCGGAGATTGCCTTCTGCAAGCCGTTGTCTGGCTTCCTCATCTCCCTGTGAACTTCTGCGTCCCAGCTCTTTTTCTTCTTCCGCGTCAAGCAGCGGTATGCAGCCGATCTCCCGGAGATATATTTTCAACGGTTCTGTAGCCTCTGTCCCCTCCGGTATCTTCAGTTCTCTTTCAGTATCCTGACTCATATATGCCTCCCTTTTTTGCTTTTTTCAGGTTGTACCGCTGCTTCACGCAGCCCGTCATAATTTCTCTGTCAGCTCACCGTTTCTGTATGCCGCCAGAAGCCGTTCCAGATCTTTTACCTGTTCTCTCAGCTCACGTCCCACATCCGTATCTCCTACCAGCACTCTGTCATAGAGCCGCTGTACCACTACAGTTTCCGAATGGATGTCATTTTCCTTCCTCACGGCATCTTCTGTCGACTCAAAAGGCTCATGTGCAACGATCCTGAGCCCGTAGGAATTATAGATCAGCGTATAGCCCGCAATCCCCGTCTCTTTCTGATATGCCCTGGAAAATCCACCGTCTATGACCATGACCTTGCCGCCGCATTTGATGGGGCTCTCTCCGTCTTTGCGCTTCACCGGAACATGCCCGTTCACGATATGGGCGGTAGCCGGATCAAGGCCGAATTCTCTTAGGATCCCGTCTATGACCTTTTCATTCTCGATCAGAGAATAATAAGGATTCTTCTTTTCAACATGTGTCTCCTTCTCACTCAGGAAATATCTCTCGAAGGTAGCCATCCTGTTTTTCCCAAACAGCGGTGAATCCGGATGCAGCCAGATATACCACATGATATCCTTTCCGTCCTGCCGCTCCTTCTTATCCAGAGCAAAAAATCCTTTTCTCACATAGCTGTCAAGGACATCGTAGAGTTCCCGGCCTCTGTACATCTTCCCGAAGACCTCCACTTCCTTGAGACTGCCATCCTCATTTAGCGGCACGCAGCCGTGATAAAGCAGATTGTCATTATAAACTTTATACAGGCCTCCCTTTGCCAGAAGGAAATGCATATGCTGTTGGAGCTTCTCACATCCTGTAAACGCCGCCTCCAGTCTGCGCATGATCTCCTCTTCCTCTTCTGTCAAAGCGTAAGGATCCGCCGGATCTACTGTCGGGAAATTCATGTCCAGCATCTTATATTCTTTGCCATAAATAGTAACTGTACCCTTTTCGAAATCAATCCTGTGAAGAAGCGCCCGGTCATCCAGATGAAATGTCGTCTGCCGCCGGATGATCTGTCCCTCCACTTTAAACTGAATAACCGATATTGCTTTGTGGATCCTCAGGTTCATCTGCATCTCTTCAGAATCTGGTTTGTCCGGCACTTTAAGTTTGAAACAGGTGCATGGATCATCCTCATATGTCCTGAGGGCGAATGTGGCAAGCGGAAGCAGATTGACCCCGTAACCATCTTCCAGGATATCGAGATTCCCATAACGGGCGCAGATCCGGATCGCATTTGCAATGCATCCCCACTGACCTGCCGATTCGTATGATCGTGGAAATGATCTCATTGTAATAAGATTCCTTATCATGTACTTCTGCCTTTTCTGTGATCAATTCCTCGATCACATAGGCAAAATCTTTCGGCAGCGCTTTGCGCACCTTTGATCTTGTGTATTTGCTGGCAGCACGCTTTGCCACCTCAATAAGAAGGTACAGATGAACTCTGTACCAGTCATCCATATTCGTCTCTGTTCTCTTAATTATATCCATTTTTGCCTTGGGATAGCAGATCAGAGTAGCAAGAGCTTTCTTATCCTTCAGGCTCATGGCATTTCCAAACACATCATCGATCTTTCTCCGGACAGATCCCGAGCCATTCTTGAGCACATGGGAGAAAGCCTCGTATTCTCCATGTACATCTGTCAGAAAATGTTCCGTACCTTTCGGCAGGTTCAGGATTGCCTGAAGATTGATGATCTCTGTGGATGCGGCTGCGATCGTGGGATACAGGCCAGACAGCCGTTCCAGATATCTGGTTTCCAGATCTTTCATAAATACCCTCCGATCATATCTGTTCTATCCGATCACATCACTCATATCGTACATTCCCGCTTCCTTCCCTGCAAGGAATTTTGCCGCTTCGATCGCACCCTTTCCAAAAACGCTGCGGGAATAAGCCGTATGCTTAAACTCAATAACTTCGTCCGTTCCGGCAAAGATCACCTCATGTTCACCCACGATAGTCCCGCCCCTGACTGCTGAAATACCAATCTCTTTGCTGTCTCTTTTCTTTCTCACCTGGCTTCTGTCATATATATATGTATATTCTCCGCCAAGCGCATCATTGACCGAGTCCGCAAGTGCCAGAGCAGTCCCGCTGGGAGCGTCCAGTTTCTGATTATGATGCTTCTCTACAAGCTCAATGTCAAATCCCGCCGGAGCAAGCACTCTGGCCGCATCTTTAAGAAGCTTAAGCAGCAGATTGATACCCAGTGACATGTTCGCGGATTTCAGGATCGGAATCTTTTTCGAAATCTCGTTTACTCTGGCAAGCTGTTCATCTGACAGTCCCGTTGTACACAGAACGACCGGCAGCTTTTTCTCCTCACAGTAGTCCAGAAGGCCGTCCATTGCTTTTGCAGTGGAGAAATCAATAACCACATCAGCTTCCACATCACACTTTTCAATGGAATCAAACACAGGATAATTGTTCGGCACCTCCGTATATGTATCAACTCCCGCCGTAATCTCTGCCGCATCATCATTTTTCACAAGTTCTGTGATCATCTTTCCCATTTTTCCGTTACAGCCGTGCATGATTATTTTTATCATAGTCTTTCTCCTCTCTTTATCTCATGTTCCGGAGCAGGATTCTCTCCTTTCCGTACTTCATATTTTAAAGAATACCACATTTATTCCGGTATCACAATATTGTTATTTTGTTAACGGGAGACAGGAAACAGGCCGGCGCAGCAGTACTTTTCACTGCTGTTCCGGCCTGTGGATATCTCCTATTCGTCCAGACATTCCAGTTTGCTCACCGACACTTCATACGCTGTTCTTGTCTCTGTCTCCGTCTCAGAAAGTTTTTTCACATATTCCCTGCTCTGGATACGTCCCAGTATCCGGACATGCTCTCCGACCTCAAATCCGGACGCATACCTTGCATTTCTTCCCCAGCAGATACACGGAATGTAGTCTGACTTGCCATAAGGCCGGTTTACCGCCAGCAGAAGATCAGCGATTTCTCTGCCCAGAGGCGTCTTCCTGTATACAGGCTTTTTGCACATGTAGCCTTCCAGCAGGATATGATTTGTCTTCGCCCCGTCAGGCTCCTCATCAATGAACTCCACTTCCCTCGCAAAAACAGACAGCACAAGTCTGTTTTTCTGTTCTTCATGACGGTTATAGGAGCGGAACTGTCCGGATACCATAATGCATTCTCCCCGGTAGTCCTGTGTGACATCCAGCAGCCGTTCCGAGATCATCACCGGGATCCGGTCGCAGGAGCTGCTCAGCCTCTTCACCCGGATATCTACCATGTAGAATCCTTCTCCGAAGACTTCGTGGCTGTATGTAAACTCCGACACCACCTCACCGATAACCGTCACCTGATTGTTCTCAATAATCTTATCTGACATAATTTATTTTCTCCCTTCCTCTGTTCGGTATTTTGAGTCACTACTAAATCTATGAACCGTATTCTCTCATTAGAACCTTATTTTTCCAGAATCGTTCGACGGCCTTTTCCGACAGAAATCGCAGCGGCTCAGCAAGTCTCGTTTATGAAATCGAACTGCGTACTTACTGCGGCTGATCAAGCCCGGCATCCCCCTTGTCAGCTGCACTTCTTCATAATATGCTTGTAAATTCGGGATTTTGTGATAAAATAAAGCAGTTGCAGTATAATGGATTATGATTATTAGGAAAGAGTGTTGAATTAATATGAAAATGAAACGAGAAGATGTGAGAAATATCGCTATCATCGCTCATGTTGACCACGGAAAGACGACGCTGGTGGATGAACTTTTAAAGCAGAGCGGCGTATTCCGCGAGAATCAGGAAGTGGCGGAACGTGTCATGGACTCCAATGATATCGAGAGGGAAAGAGGTATCACGATCCTCTCCAAAAATACAGCGGTGCATTACAAAGGGACAAAGATCAATATCATCGACACCCCTGGTCACGCTGATTTCGGCGGCGAGGTGGAACGTGTCCTGAAGATGGTAAACGGTGTTATCCTTGTTGTTGATGCCTTCGAAGGAGCCATGCCCCAGACGAAATTCGTGCTCAGGAAAGCGCTGGATCTGAATCTGCCGGTTATTGTCTGCATCAATAAGATCGACCGGCCGGAAGCCCGCCCGGAATCTGTTATTGATGAAGTACTGGAACTTCTCATCGATCTGGGTGCCTCTGACGAGCAGCTTGAATGCCCCATCGTCTATGCCTCAGCCAAAGCAGGTGTAGCCGTACTTGATCTGTCTGATGAAGAAGTAGATATGAAGCCGCTCTTCGAGACAATCCTGAACTATATCCCCGCGCCTGAAGGCGATCCGGAAGCTCCGACCCAGGTACTGATCAGCACCATCGACTATAACGAGTATGTGGGACGTATCGGTATCGGCAAAGTAGACAATGGAACCATCGCTGTCAATCAGGAGATGGTGCTGGTCAACCACCATGACCCGGACAAGCAGGAAAAAGTAAAGATCAGTAAGCTCTATGAGTTCGACGGACTGGACAAGGTAGAGGTAAAAGAAGCAACCATCGGTTCTATCGTAGCCATCTCCGGCATTGCGGACATTTCCATCGGGGATACCCTCTGCTCTCCGGAAAATCCGGAGCCCATCCCCTTCCAGAAGATATCCGAGCCGACCATTTCCATGCAGTTCATTGTCAATGACAGTCCTTTCGCAGGTCAGGAAGGAAAATATGTCACATCCCGCCACCTCCGTGAGAGGCTGTTCCGGGAACTGAACACAGACGTCAGCCTGCGCGTGGAAGAGACTGACAACACCGACAGCTTCAAGGTGTCCGGACGCGGAGAGCTCCATCTCTCTGTACTGATTGAAAACATGCGAAGGGAAGGATACGAATTTGCCGTAAGCAAGGCTGAAGTTCTCTACAAGACAGATGAAAACGGCAAAAAGCTGGAACCCATGGAAATCGCCTACATTGATGTTCCGGACGAATTTACCGGAGTCGTTATCGAAAAGCTGGGACAGCGTAGAGGCGAACTAAGAAATATGGGTGTCTCCAACGGAGGCTATACAAGACTTGAGTTTTCCATCCCCGCCAGAGGCCTGATCGGATACCGCGGCGAGTTCCTTACTGACACAAAGGGCAACGGCATCATGAATACCGCATTTGACGGATATGAACCTTACAAGGGAGATATCCAGTACAGAAAGCAGGGCTCTCTGATTGCTTTTGAGACAGGTGAATCCGTAACTTATGGATTATACAGCGCACAGGAGCGTGGTACACTGTTCATTGGCCCCGGCGAAAAAGTATACGCCGGAATGGTCATCGGACAGAACGGCAAAGCCGAAGACATCGAATTGAATGTCTGCAAGACCAAACATCTGACCAACACCCGTTCATCAAGTGCCGATGAAGCGCTCCGCCTTACCCCGCCGCGCATTTTAAGTCTGGAGCAGGCATTGGATTTCATTGATACTGACGAGCTGCTGGAGGTTACACCGAAGTCTCTCCGCATCCGCAAGAAAATCCTTGACTCCCGTATGCGTAAGCGCAGTGCGATGAAACAATAGTTCCTCAGATACCCTCAGCAGGAAAATCATCTGCGCAGAGGTGATTCGTTCTATACATCGGGGCCGTTCCATGCTATAATATTTACATAATACAAACATAGAATTTACTTTGCTTGTGTTAAATATGAACAAAGGAGTTGAGCAGCATGAATTTTATTATCAGTGGAAAAAATATCGAGGTAACACCCGGACTGAAAGATGCTGTGGAGCAGAAATTAGGAAAGCTGGAAAGGTATTTCACTCCTGAGACAGAAATCATCGTAACACTCAGTGTGGAGAAGGGCCGCCAGAAGATCGAGGTAACCATCCCCGTTAAAGGCAGCATTGTCCGCTCCGAGCAGACAAGCAGCGACATGTACGTATCCATTGATCTTGTGGAAGAGGTCATAGAACGTCAGCTTCGGAAGTACAAGAACAAGCTGGTGGCAAGGAGCCAGGGACATCCCACAGCTTCCGCCACACCGAACAGCTTCAAAAAGGAATTCGTGGAATCTGAGGAAGAACCGGCGGAGGATGACGAGATCCGTATCGTTCGTACTAAACGTTTCGGCATCAAGCCTATGTTCCCGGAGGATGCATGCATCCAGATGGAACTCCTTGGTCACAGTTTCTTCGTATTTTCTAATGCGGAGACAGATGAAGTCAATGTAGTTTACAAGAGAAAGGATGGTTCTTTCGGACTGATCGAACCGGAATTTTCTTAGAACTGGAATGAATAATTTTTCTAAATGAATAGTTGTTTCACTTACAGGGGGAGCTGCCGGCGGCAGCTCCCCCTCTATAATTACAGGCACGCGGGACTCGTGCCAGCTTTAGACAATATGTCAGAAGCGACCGATAGTTCTTATCACTCCTGAAAGACGCGGATTCCCTCATCTGTATCTGCAAACCAGCACTCCTCTACTGTCTCAATGCCTGCCTTACCGCCTGTTCCCTCTGTAATCTCATCCCGGAAAGCCTTTTCCTCTGCATCCGGGACAAGCACTTCAAGTTCAACCTTCTCCGTATACACACTGTCCGCTAGATACAGACCTCTCTGTCCGATCATATACTGGATCTTCCCGAGCAAAGTGTAATCTGTGCTGATCCGAATCCGTGATCCATGTATCTTCTCAATAATACTGCTCTGCCGGAGGCCCTCCGCCGCTGCTTCTGTATAGGCGCGCACAAGCCCGCCTGTTCCCAGAAGAGTCCCTCCGAAATAGCGGGTAACAACTACAAATACATCTGTCAGATGGTTTCCGCGTATCACCTCTAGAATAGGCTTTCCGGCTGTCCCCGCCGGCTCGCCGTCGTCACTCATCCGTTCCAGACATGGGGTCCGACCAGTCACATAAGCCCAGCAGTGATGCCGGGCGTCCCAGTACTTCTTTCTGGTCTCCTCAAGGTAAGACATGGCCTCCTCCTCTGAAGAAACCGGGAAAACTTCCGCGATAAACCGGGATTTCTTCTCTATGATTTCCCCAGAGCCGCCTCTGTATACTGTATGATAACTTTTCAATATGCTCTCCTCCTGATCTATGCTGTATCTACTATATCAGATTGCAGTCAAATTCGGAAGAATTTCTTAAATTTGCAGCTTCAATTGTGAAGTTTTTATTTTTTTCTTTATTTAAAAGAGCATCTTTGTTATAATCATAAGAGTGGGTAAAGGAGGATGTAATTCGTGAATTACGGAAAAAATAATATTTCGAAGAAAAAGAAAAAGATCTCTTCGAAAAAAAGGATGAAAAAGAAGCGGCTTGGAGTTCGTCTTTTTAAAGCAATCATCATCTGTATCCTGCTCCTGGCCGTCATCTGTGTCGTCGGAGGCTGTGTGCTGGTGAAACATATCGTTGATAACACCCCGACTGTTACAGCAGAAGATATCCTTCCAAAAGGATACACAACAAATATAGTAGATCAGAACGGCACGGTGCTGCGGACACTGAATGATTCAGATTCCAACCGCGTATATAAAACCTACGATGAGATTCCTGAGTATCTGGCTCATGCGTTCGTAGCCATTGAGGATGAACGTTTTTACGACCACAATGGTGTGGATCTCCAGGGAATCATCCGCGCCGGATTTGTAGGTATTACTAATGGTTTCAATTTTACTGAAGGAGCCAGTACGATCACGCAGCAGCTGATCAAGAACAATGTCTTCCCTGATTTTATCAATGAAAGTGCATACGAGAGAGTCGAGCGAAAGATCCAGGAAATATATCTGGCACTGCAGATCGAACAGCAGATGAGCAAGGAAGAGATTCTGGAAGCATATATGAATACCATCAACCTGAGTCAGGGCTGCCTGGGCGTACAGACTGCTTCTCTTCGTTACTTTAACAAGGATGTCTCCGAGCTGACACTTTCAGAGTGTGCCGTACTGGCAGCCATTACAAACCGCCCGGCGTATTACGATCCGGTCACCCATCCGGAGAATAATGCAAGCAGGCGTGAACGTATTCTGAAACTGATGCTTGAACAGGGATATATCAACCAGGAAGAGCACGATGAAGCCCTTGCTGACAATGTATATGACCGTATTCTGGAGACAGCGTCCAACACAACGAGCAGTGAGCCTTACTCCTATTTTGTAGATGCTCTGATCGAGCAGGTTGTGGAAGATCTGGTAAATGAAAAGGGCTACACACAGGCTCAGGCTTATAATCTGCTCTACAGCGGCGGCCTCACGATCCGCGCCACACAGGATTCTGAAATCCAGCAGATCTGTGATGAAGAAGTAGATGATCTGGAAGAGCTGATCCCGGGTGTGGAATACGGCGTTGAGTATGCTCTGACGATCCACCGAGAGGATGGTTCTGCTGAGAACTACAGCAAAGAAATGTTTGAGACCTATTATAAGGATGCTCATGATGTTTCTTATGTAAACTTTGATTCAGAGGACGAGGCCAGAGCAGCTATTGAGGAATATAAATCAACACTTAACATCACCGAGAAGGACAAGGTAGACGAGAATCTGGAGATCACGCCTCAGCCTCAGGTTTCCATAGTGATCATGGATCAGTACACCGGACAGGTCAAGGCTATCGTCGGCGGACGGGGCGAAAAGACGTCCAACCTCTCCCTGAACCGCGCAACCGGTTCATACCGTCAGCCCGGATCTGTATTCAAGATCCTTTCAACCTATGCACCTGCACTTGACAGCGGTGATATGACACTTGCTAGCATTATTCCGGACGAGCCCTATAAATATAAGGACGGTACTCCGGTCAACAACGTCAACCACCGCTATGCCGGGGATGTGACCATGAGATATGCGATCCAGCAGTCCATCAACACCTGTGCGGTAAGAACGTTAACAGAAGACGTTGGTGAAGAAGAAAGTTATGACTTCCTTCTGAATCTCGGCTTTACAACCCTGAATGAAGAGGACAGATATTCTCAGTCCAAGGCTCTCGGCGGTCTGAATCTGGGTGTATATAATATCGAACTTACAGCAGCATTTGCAGCGCTGGCAAACGGAGGAGTTTATACAGAACCGACTTTCTATACAGAGATTCTGGATCACGATGGCAATGTCCTGATCGACAACACTTCACCGGAAACAAAACAGGTCATGAAGGATTCTACCGCTTATCTTCTGACAAGTGCCATGGAAGACGTTGTTGATCAAGGTACCGGAGCAGCTGCAAGACTGGATGATATGACCGCTGCAGGTAAAACCGGTACGACAACCAACTATGTGGATCTCTGGTTTGCAGGATATACTCCGTACTATACCGGAGCCGTATGGGGCGGTTACGACAATAACAAGCCAATGAGCAGCTCCAATTCCCGCTGGCGTAACCAGCTGTGGAAACGAATCATGGACAGAGTACACGAAGGACTGGAAAACAAAGAGTTTGAAGTTCCGTCTTCTGTAGAAAGGAAATCCATCTGTACGAGAACCGGGCTTCTGGCTGTCAGCAGCTGTCCGTCTGTTACAGAGTATTTTGCAACAGACTCTCTGCCGACTCAGAGCTGTTCCGGACATTACGTAGCACCTGATCCGGAACCGGTAACACCGGACGAGACAACCGAAAGCAATAACGGAAATACAACCGATGATGGAAATAACACCGGAACAATTACTGATCCCAATACCGGCGGAACTACCGGAGGAAACACTGGTGGATCTACCGGTGGTGAAACCGGCGGCAACACTGGTGGATCTACCGGCGGCGGGTCGACTGGCGGTGAAACCGGTGGAGGGTCTACCGGCGGCGGATCTACTGGCGGTGAAACCGGTGGAGGATCTATCGGCGGTGAAACTGGCGGCGGATCTACCGGCGGTGAAACCGGTGGTGGATCTACCGGCGGTGAAACAACACAATAGAAAGATTTTAGTTCATTCTTAAATAAGAAAACCATGAAAACGGGATGTCATTTTGCTGACATCCCGTTTTCATGGTTTCTCTTATTTGTTTTCTCTTCTACTAAGCTAGTTATCAAGAACCAGTTTGGCTGCGCCGCAGATTCCCGCATCATTTCCAAGTGTTGCAAGAACAAATTCCACACTCTTATTTGCAAAGAATGCACGTTCCATATACGGCTTCTTTATGTACGGGATCAGAACCTCTCCCGCCTTAGAAACCCCTCCGCCGATCACAAAGACTTCAGGATCAGTGACAGTCGCAAGATTGGCAAGAGCATGTCCCAGGTAGACACCAAACTCAACAGCAATCTCAATCGCAGTTTCATCACCTGCTTTTACAGCATCAAATACATCCTTTGCCGTTACATCAGACTTGTTGAGGATCGTAGGGCGTACATCCTCTCCTAGTTTTTTCTTCGCCAATCTGACAATACCTGTGGCAGATGCATACTGTTCAAGACATCCATGGTTTCCGCATCCGCAACTGTCTGTTTCCTCATAATTCACACAGATGTGTCCGATCTCGCCACCTGCGCCATGTGCTCCTACGAGAATCTTGCCGTCGATGATCACGCCGCCGCCTACTCCGGTTCCAAGAGTCACCATGATCATATTTTTGTGACCTGCGCCGCCGCCTTTCCACATCTCGCCAAGAGCTGCAACGTTTGCGTCATTTCCGATAAATGCCTGCATTCCGGTCAGTTCTTCCATCTCTCTCTTTACTTCTTTATAGTTCCAACCGAGATTAGCGCTTCCTCTCACAATACCGTCAGAAGTTACAGGGGCGGGAACTCCGACTCCCACTCCCAGGACATCCTCAGAGGCAATTTCGAACTCTTCTGTTTTCTTCTTGATCGACGCTGAGATATCAGGAAGGATTGCCTCGCCATTGCGGGATGTATCTGTGGTTATCTCCCATTTATCCAGGATCTTCCCTTCTCCTTCCGCCTCAAACAGTCCAAGTTTTACAGTTGTGCCGCCAATGTCCACTCCAAAACAATATTTCATGGCCATATATCTCCTCTCCGCTATAGATTTATAAAATATCAGCTGCCGGAACGACAGACAGATGTTTTAACTGTTTCTTTTTGCCAGATTCTCCTGGACTCTCTTGTACAGCTCCTGAGCCGCATTATATCCCATCTGCTTCTGGCGATGGTTAACAGCTGCAGATTCCGTAATAATCGCCAGATTTCTGCCCGGACGTATCGGAATCCTATGGCATACCACTTTATTTCCAAGGAATTCTGTATATTCTTCCTCAAGCCCCAGACGATCATATTCCTTATCTCTGCTCCACTCTTCCAGCGTAATGACCAGATCGATGTTCTGTGTTTCCCTGACGCTCTGCACACCGAACATGGATCTGACATCGACAATGCCGATTCCACGAAGCTCGATAAAATGTCTTGTGATATCAGGCGCCGATCCAACCAGCGTCTCATCACTGACTTTGCGGATCTCAACTACGTCATCTGTTACAAGACGATGTCCTCTCTTGATCAGTTCCAGTGCAGCTTCACTCTTTCCAATGCCGCTTTCTCCCATGATCAGAACTCCGACACCGTATACATCTACAAGAACTCCATGAATTGAAATACAGGGTGCCAGTTTGACGTTCATCCACCGGATGATCTCTGCCATAAAGTCAGACGTCTGTTTTGGCGTAGTAAAAATCGGGACCTGATTTTCAACAGCTTTCTGGAGCAGCTCCTCCTCCGGGGGAAGATTCCTGCAGAATATCACGCACGGAATCTGATGTGACAGGAGTTTATCATACATCTTCATCTTCTCATCCTGTGGAAGTGTCTGAAGGTATGTGTACTCTACATATCCGATAATCTGAACCCTGTCTGAATCAAAGTGATCAAAATATCCTGTAAGCTGAAGAGCCGGACGGTTAATATCCGGAACATTAACCTCACGTTCGGTCATATCAACATCCGGTGTCAGATTTTTCAAATTCATCTTTTCTACTATTTCTCTTAATTTAATGCCATGTTGTCCCATTATTATCTCCTTTCTCCGTACAGCAGACGAACTCACGAACGCTCAGCTCGATTCCGCTTCGCTTCATCTCGCTGTTCGTTGCACTCACATAGGATTTTCTCAGAGTCCGATTGAACGCGAGCGTTCATCGGCCTCTTCCAATATCCTGCGTTCGTCGCTATGCGTTCATTATATCATCTATGGAAAAAGTTGTACACTGATTCTGCGGCTTTTTCGTTCATTGAGGGGATTTGTGCGAGTTCTTCTTTGGTGGCGGCTTTTATGGCTTCCAGGCTGAGGTAGTGCCGCATCAGGGCCTTGCGTCTGGCCGGTCCGATTCCTTCTATATCGTCCAGAATCGAGTGTACCTGTCCTTTTCCTCTGAGTTGTCTGTGGTATTCGATTGCAAAGCGGTGTGCTTCATCCTGGATTCTGGTGATCAGACGGAATGCTTCTGAATTTTTATCAATCGGTATTTCCACATTATGATAATATAATCCTCTTGTCCTGTGGTAGTCATCTTTTACCATTCCGCAGACAGGGATATTCAGATGAAGGTCGTCCAGAACCTGAAGGGCTACGTTTACCTGGCCTTTTCCTCCGTCCATAAGGATCAGATCGGGAAACGCAGTGAATTTTCCCATTTCTTTATTTTCTTCTTTTTCTTTCAGTCCGTGTGTAAATCTACGAGTCAGCACCTCGCGCATACTGCCGTAATCATCCGCGCCTTTGATTCCCTTGATTCTGAATTTCCTGTAGTCATTTCTCTTTGGTCTGCCTCTCTCATAAACAACCATAGAACCTACCGACTCGAATCCATTGGTATTTGAAATATCATATGCCTCCATTCGGATGATCTCGTCCAGATCGAGAAGTTCAGCGATCTCCTTTACAGCGCCGATCGTCCTGCCCTCCTCCCGTTTCAGCCGCTCCTTATCTTTACTGAGTACTAGTCTTGCATTCTCCTCTGCTAGTTCCACCAGCTTTTCCTTTGTTCCTTTTTTGGGAATGCGGATGGTTACTTTCTGCCCTCGTTTTGCAGTAAGCCATGTCTCAAGCAGAGCCTGCTCCTCTACTTCTTCCGGAAGCATGATCTCTCCCGGAATGTACGGCGTCCCCGCATAATACTGCTTAATAAAGCTGTCAAGGATACTTCTCTTTTCTTCCCCTTTCATAATCCGAAGATAGAAATGATCTCTTCCGACGAGTCTTCCACTCCGTATGAAAAATACCTGAACAACTGCATCTTCCTCTTCGGAAGCGACTGCAAGCACATCTCTGTCCTCTCCGCTTGAATCAGTGATCTTCTGCTTCTGTGCAGTCTTCCTTACACTGCTGATCAGCTCCCTGTACTCGATGGCCTTCTCAAACTCCAGAGCTTCAGAAGCGGTATTCATTTTTTCTTCCAGATCTTTCAGGACGCCGTCATAGTTTCCATTCAGGAATCGAATCACCTCACCGATAGATTTTCTGTATTCTTCCTGTGAAATATACCCTTGGCACGGCGCGTCGCACTGTCTGATATGATAATTCAGACAGGGCCGTTCCTTTCCGATATCTTTCGGCAGATTCCTGCTGCAGCTTCTCACATGATAAAGCTTGTGTATCAGATCTATTGTATCCCGCACTGCCTGTGCATTAGTAAACGGCCCGAAATATTTCGCCTTGTCTTTCTGCATACGGCGGGACAGAATCACTCTTGGATACGCCTCGTTGGTCGTTACCTTTATAAACGGATATGTTTTGTCATCCATCAGCATGGTGTTGTATTTCGGACGATGCTCTTTGATCAGATTGCATTCCAGAACAAGGGCTTCCAGTTCAGAATCTGTCACGATATACTCAAATCTCCGGATATGCGTTACCATCTGTTCGATCTTGACGCCTTTGTTCCTGCTGCTCTGGAAATACTGTCTCACCCGGTTTTTCAGGCTGATTGCCTTTCCCACATAGATGATGTGATCATTTTCATCATGCATAATATAAACTCCCGGTCGCCCCGGAAGTTTTTTCAATTCTTCCTGTATATCAAAATTATTATTTTTTTCCATGATTTTTATTATACTGTTTCACTGACAAAAGGACAAGGGAAAATATTCCCCCTGTCCTCTGTAAAAGCATTTAGTTACTGATTATTCCGTTGTCATGACATCCGACTGATCTTCGGTCTGCTCATCTGGATTTTTAACGGTAGTTCCGGTTGAAAGATTACTTTCCGGCTCAGTCGGATCACTTTCTCCGTCAGTTCTTTCGTCAGACGCTGTCTGCTGTTCTCTGCTTTCGGCATTATCAGATGAGGATAACGGTTTCATCATGATGCGCTCTGGTCTGTGACTGTCCTTATCCTCTCCTTGTTCCGGTTCAGGGATTCCTTTCACCTCGCGGAAGATCTTCATGAACTCTTTGCCTGTGATAGTTTCTTTTTCGATAAGGAATGCGGCAATCTTATCCAATGCCTCTCTGTTGTCAGCCAGAAGGCTCTTCGCCTCTTCATATGCCACTTTCAGCATACGCATTACTTCTTCATCAATCTCACCGGCAGTTGCATCTCCACAGTTCATTACCGGCCTTCCGTCAAGGTAACGGTTCTGTATGGACTCAAGTCCCATCAGGCCAAACCGGTCAGACATACCGTACTGGGTGATCATTGCTCTTGCAACTTTGGTAGCCTGCTCGATATCATTTGCGGCTCCTGTTGTCACCGTATCAAATACCAGTTCTTCGGCAGCACGGCCGCCCAGTGCTACAACGATCATGGCTTCCAGTTCTTTCTTGGTATTCAGGAACTTCTCTTCCTCAGGAGTCTGCATGACGTATCCGAGTGCACCCATAGTCCTTGGTACAATTGTAATCTTCTGTACCGGCTCTGTATTTTTCTGAAGCGCGGACACAAGAGCATGTCCGACTTCATGATAGGAGACGATTCTTCTCTCCTCTTCGCTCATGATCCTGTCTTTCTTTTCCTTTCCGACAAGGACCACCTCTACCGCTTCAAACAGATCCTTCTGTGTGACTACCTGTCTGCCATTCTTCACAGCATTGATAGCTGCTTCATTGATCATATTGGCAAGGTCTGATCCGACAGCGCCGGATGTAGCCAGAGCGATTGCCTCCAGATCTACGCTTTCGTCCATCCGGACATCCTTCGCATGTACTTTCAGGACGTCGATCCTTCCCTTCAGATCCGGCTTATCCACGATGATCCGTCGGTCAAAACGTCCCGGTCTGAGCAGAGCCGGATCCAAAACTTCCGGACGGTTCGTCGCCGCCAGAATCAGAAGCCCTTTGTTGGTGTCAAATCCATCCATCTCCGCAAGGAGCTGATTCAGGGTCTGCTCGCGTTCATCATTGCCTCCCATCATAGTATCACGTGTCTTCCCAATGGCGTCAATCTCATCAATAAACACAATACAAGGTGCCATCTGCTGCGCCTGCTTGAAAAGATCCCGGACACGGGAAGCTCCTACACCGACATACATCTCCACAAATGCTGAACCTGACAGTGAAAAGAATGGTACTTTCGCTTCTCCTGCAACCGCCTTGGCGAGGAGAGTCTTTCCGGTTCCCGGAGGGCCTACCAGCAGCGCCCCCTTTGGAAGTCTTGCGCCTATTCCGCTGTATTTGCCAGGATTATGAAGGAAATCCACCACTTCCTGGAGAGATTCCTTCGCCTCATCCTGCCCGGCCACATCCTGAAATGTAACACCCGTTTCTTTCTCCATATATACTTTTGCATTACTCTTTCCAATTCCCATCATGCCGCCGCCTTTTGTCATCTTGCGCATGAGGTAACTGAAAACGATGGCCAGCAGTGCGATCGGCAGGATCAATGTCACGAAAAGTTCAAAAAGCAATGAACTCATAGTACTTTGAACCTCACTGCCGAACTTCACGCCTGCCTCGTCCAGTCTCTGTGGAAGAGTATCGTCATTTACATACCCGGTGTAATAATCCGGGTCACTGCTGTTCCCTGACTGCTGTTCCAGACGCTGAAACAGTGAGCCGGCTCCTCCTGTCTCATCTGTGCTCTGGCTCTGATCAGTATTCTGCTCATTTTCCTGATCTGATCCATTCTGTTCTGTCTCATCCTTCAGTGTAATATATATTGCATTGTTTCCCAGGTTGACTTCTGCAACTTTCCCGTCATCGACCAGTTCAAGGAATTCGTCATAACTGATCTGTTCCGGATCATTTCCCTGCATAAGAGAATATAAAGCCATAACAACAAAAGTGACCAGCAGGGTCGTAAAGAGGATGATTCCCCAACCCTGCCGGTTATTGTTGGAATTATTGTTTTTATTTTGGTTATCCATCCTTCGCCTCCCATAAATCAACTACATATCATTATAAGTACAGGTTTTCCATAAATCAACAAAAAGATTATGAAAATATTGTAAAACTGCGTCCTGTTATAGTATACTTGTCTGGTGTACAAATTACGTATTAAGTCTGAAATGGGGGATAAAACATTGAAAATCGGTTTTGACAATGAGAAGTATTTAAAGATGCAGTCTGAACATATCCGGGAGCGGATCGGTCAGTTCGACAACAAACTTTATCTGGAATTCGGGGGAAAGCTTTTTGATGATTATCATGCTTCCAGAGTGCTTCCCGGCTTTGCTCCGGACAGCAAGCTGAGGCTCTTAAAGGAACTGAGCAGCCAGGCAGAGATCATCATTGCCATCAGTGCAAAAGATATTGAGAAGAACAAGGTCCGCGGCGATCTAGGGATCACCTATGACTCTGACGTTCTCCGGCTGATCGAAACCTATCGTGAGCAGGGCCTCTACGTAGGAAGTGTCGTGATCACTCAGTTTTCCGGACAGGAAAGCGCAGTACATTTCAAGAACAGGCTTGAATCACTGAACATTCCTGTTTATGTTCATTACATCATCTCCGGATATCCGTCCAACATCCCGCTGATCATCAGCGATGAAGGATACGGAAAAAACGACTATATTGTTACTTCCCGCCCTCTTGTGATCGTTACTGCTCCGGGACCCGGAAGTGGCAAGATGGCAACCTGTCTCTCACAGCTCTATCACGAACATAAGAGAGGGATCCGTGCCGGTTACGCAAAGTTCGAGACCTTCCCCATCTGGAACCTGCCCCTGAAGCATCCGGTCAATCTGGCCTATGAAGCGGCCACAGCAGACCTGAATGATGTTAATATGATCGACCCATTCCACCTGGAAGCATACGGGGAGACAACGGTAAATTACAACCGCGATGTGGAGATCTTCCCTGTCCTGAACACCATTTTTGAAAAAATTTATGGAAAGAGTCCATATAAATCTCCTACTGATATGGGAGTTAATATGGCAGGAAAATGTATCTGTGATGACAGCGTATGCCGGGAGGCATCCTGCCAGGAGATCATCCGCAGATACTATGCTGCCCTGAACACTCTTCTCAAGGGTGAGACTTCTGATAAGGAAGCTCAGAAGATCGAGCTTCTCATGAACATGGCCGGCATCACCGTTGCCGACAGGAAAGTAGCGGTCAAAGCTCAGGAACGTGCCCGCGAGACCGGAGGCCCGGCGGCTGCTCTTGAACTTCACGACGGAAGGATCATCACAGGGAAAACGACAAATCTGCTCGGGGCTTCTGCGGCACTTATCCTGAACGTATTAAAGGAACTTGCCGGACTGGATCATGCTCTCCACATTATATCACCTGAGTCTATTGAGCCGATCCAGAAGCTGAAGGTAGATTATCTAAAGAGCAAAAATCCACGTCTTCACACCGACGAAGTGCTGATTGCTCTTTCTGCAAGTGCTGCCATGAATGAGGACGCCCGACTGGCTCTCTCCCAGCTTCCCAGGCTGGATGGCTGCCAGGCCCACACATCTGTCATGCTCTCTGATGTGGATATCAAGATTTTCAAGAAACTTGGTGTACAGCTGACATGCGAAGCGGTATATGAACATGATACCCTTTACCACTGATGAATCATAGGCGGTACTTTGCCGTTTATCACAACGAAGCAATTCATACTGTATCTTCCTGATGGTATGTTTTTCAGAAAAACAAAAAAAAATATTGTAATTTCCGTTTTAAGTGGTGTATACTTGGAGAGTATTTTTATTACAGCCCAGCCAAAGGCGGCAGGGCTGTAATAATTATTTTCAGAAACTTTTTTATCTGTAGTTTCTGTGCGGATCTTTTCCGGAAGTTCTGCCCGGAGACTTTGATTAAGTATTTATCAATGATATCTTGCACGAAGGAGGAGCGCACATGGCAGTAAAATATGTATTCGTCACCGGAGGCGTAGTATCCGGTCTCGGCAAGGGGATCACGGCCGCATCCCTTGGGAGGCTTCTGAAGGCCCGCGGTTACACCGTCACCATGCAGAAATTTGACCCCTATATTAATATCGACCCCGGTACAATGAACCCGGTACAGCATGGAGAGGTATTTGTTACAGACGACGGTGCAGAAACAGATCTGGATCTGGGGCACTACGAGAGATTTATCGACGAAAGTCTGACAAAGAATTCCAATGTGACCACAGGAAAGATTTACTGGTCTGTCCTGCAGAAGGAACGCCGGGGTGATTTCGGCGGAGGCACCGTCCAGGTCATTCCTCATATTACAAATGAGATCAAGAGCCGATTCTACCGTAATCCTGCAGCAGAAGGCGTAGAAATTGCCATCATCGAAGTCGGCGGCACCGTAGGTGATATTGAGAGCCAGCCCTTCCTTGAGTCCATCCGTCAATTCCAGCATGAGAAAGGCCGTGAAAATGTTATTCTGATCCATGTCACCCTGATTCCCTATCTCCGGGCCTCTCAGGAGATGAAGACAAAACCGACTCAGGCCAGCGTAAAAGAACTGCAGGGAATGGGAATCCAGCCGGATATCATTGTCTGCCGTTCCGAATATCCACTGAGCACAGGCATGAAGGATAAGATCTCGCTGTTCTGCAATCTGCCGGCAAGCCATGTACTTCAGAACCTTGATGTAGAGTACCTCTATGAAGCGCCTCTTGCAATGGAGAAGGAGCATCTGGCTCAGGTAGTCTGCGATTGTCTCCATCTGGACTGTCCGGAACCGAACCTGAAAGACTGGACCGAGATGGTAGACAATCTCCGCCATCCGACCCAGGAAGTCACAGTCGCTCTGGTAGGGAAATATATCCAGCTCCATGACGCGTATATCAGCGTAGTGGAAGCCCTAAAGCACGGAGGTATCTATAGTCATACAACTGTAAATATCAAATGGGTAGACTCTGAGACTGTCACACCGGACAATGTAGACGAGATCTTCAGTGACGTCAGCGGTATCCTTGTTCCCGGAGGATTCGGTCACAGAGGGATCGAAGGTAAGATCGAGGCGATCAAATATGCCCGTACCCACAATATCCCATTCCTTGGGCTCTGCCTCGGTATGCAGCTTGCCATCGTAGAATTTGCCCGTAACGTTGTAGGATACAACGATGCCCATAGTATGGAACTCAAACCAGACACAACCCATCCTGTCATTCATATTATGGAAGACCAGATCGGGGTGGAAAATATCGGAGGCACCCTCAGACTCGGCGCTTATCCCTGTGTTCTCAAGGAAGGTTCTCTCGCTTACAGCCTTTATGGAACAAAGGAGATCAGCGAACGCCACCGTCACCGCTACGAGGTCAACAATGACTACCGCGAAGTCCTGGAAGAAAACGGCATGTCTCTGTGCGGTCTTTCCCCTGACAGCCGGATCGTGGAGATGATCGAGATTCCCTCACATCCCTGGTTCATCGCCACTCAGGCCCATCCCGAGCTGAAATCCCGTCCGAACCGGCCCCATCCGCTGTTCAAGGGATTTGTGGAAGCGGCGTTGAAAAATAAAAAAGAGACCGATAAATAGTATCTTTGCTGTCCATTTGCCCGGCATTGCCTGTTCATGCAGACACGGCAAGCCGCCTGCCGGGCTCATTATGCAGAGAGAGTCCCCGGACAGGACATCACATGAGCAGAGCGGATTCTGCAATATGATGTCCTGTCCGGGGACTCTCTTTATTTAAATCTAAAACGGATTGTCTGTTTCTCAGACCACGATTCTATCCGGGCGTTCACCAAGCCTGCATTGTGCAGAAGATTTCTCTTTGAATTATAAACAAAAGCTGAAGGTGCTGTGTTGTCACGAAGGCCGCCGGGACAACACAGCTCCTCCATAGCGGCCGTCTGAGACCAGACGAACAGTACCAAAAAGATGACTATTCATGAAAATATTTTACAGAACACACATTGTCAGATCCATTAAATAATCGTAAAATAATAGCATATTCTGCCGGAAAGGAGCCGACCTATGAAACTGAAATCACTCTGTCACCAGCTGATACATACAGGAAGCGCTGAAAATGTTCCTGAAATTTTATCCCGCTTCCGGATCCTGTGTCCGGAGTATTCCCCATGCGACGAGGAACGGAAACCATGGCCCGTCTCCGGAAATGAACATCTCTTCGCACTGCTCTGGGAACTTCATGACGGACGGGCCCTGTCTGCCACTCTGCTTCCCCGAGAGGCGCCCTTTACATATGAAGCAGACTATATTCCCACCACCCGCACCCAGATGCATTCACACGAATATCTGGAGCTCTTCTATATCATAGATGGGGAGTATCGGCAGAAGATCATGGATAATGAGTTTACATTTTCCAGAGGAGAACTCTGTCTGATCGACCGCAACTGCATGCACCAGGAGATCCTGGACGGAACTTCTGCCACGATCCTCTTCCTTGGGATCACGCCGGACATTTTCGACGACGTCATGAAGACGAGGCTGGATACTTCCGGCATCACCGCCTTCCTGAGCATGGCACTTCTGGAGCAGAAAAACGTCCAGCAATACCTGCATTTTCATCCCAGGCAGGAGGGAGGCACAGCCCAGGAAAATCCGGGAAATGATATGGAACAGGCGCTGGAATCTCTGCTTCGTGAGCTGCTCCGGCATGACGAGGCGTCCCAGATCATCTGTCAGGGACTGCTGCTCCGGGTATTCCGGTTACTGAGCACTCAGTATGAATTCTCTCTTTCGAAGAAGCTGAAGAAAGAGATGACATGGATTCTTTTTGAGGAAATCTCAAGATTTATAGACCGGCATCTCCAGGATATCTCTATCCGGATGCTGTCGGAAGAATTTCATTTTCAGGATGATTATTTCAACCGGCTCTTGAAGAACCAGACCGGTCTGACCTATACGGAATATCTCCAGGCCCGGCGGCTGGAACGAGCAGAATCGCTTCTCCGGGATACCGATATGAAGATTGATGATATTGCCTGTGAGGTGGGATACCACAACAAAGGTTATTTCTATAAAATATTTGCGGAACGGCACCGATTGACACCGGCACAGTTCCGCAAAAAGATGAAACATTGATCTGTTTCAGGTTCTTATTTCAGATTATTATTTTTCTTCCGGCACGTGCCACTTCCAGTCACGGATCTCAGGCATATCAATGCCGTATTCATGAATGTACTGCTTATGTTCTACAAGCTTGTCATTCATTTCCTGGATCAGATAAGCGCCGCGGTTGCCAAGCTGAGGCAGGAAGCGGATAGCGTTCTTCACAAGATGGAACCTGTCGATCTCATTCTGGACACGCATATCAAAAGGAGTCGTGATGGTTCCTTCTTCTTTGTATCCGTATACATGGATGTTCCTGTTCGTTCTCCGATAGGTCAGCTCATGGATCAGCGTATGGTAGCCATGGAAAGCGAAGATGATCGGTTTATCCTTGGTAAACAGGGCGTCATACTCTGCATCGGTAAGACCGTGGGGATGCTTTGTATGTGGTTCCAGTTTCATCAGATCCACTACATTGATCACACGGATCTTCAGCTCCGGAAGAGCCTCTCTCAGGATAGTCACAGCCGCAAGTGTCTCCAGAGTAGGAGTGTCTCCGCAGCATGCCATGACAATATCCGGCTCCTGTCCCTGATCATTGCTTGCCCACTCCCAGATACCGATTCCCTGGGTGCAGTGCTTCACAGCCTGTTCCATAGTCAGCCACTGCTGTCTCGGATGCTTGGACGCTACAATCACATTTACATAGTCTCTGCTGCGGATGCAGTGGTCAAAGCAGGACAGCAGACAATTGGCATCAGGCGGAAGATACAGGCGGACTACATCTGCCTTTTTGTTGGCGATATGCTCCAGGAATCCCGGATCCTGATGGGTAAATCCATTGTGATCCTGCTGCCATACATTGGAGGAAAGGATCAGGTTCAAAGATGCGATGGACTGTCTCCACGGGAGCTGATTACATACCTTAAGCCATTTTGCATGCTGCGCGCACATAGAATCCACTACCCGGATAAATGCTTCGTAGCTGGCGAAGAAACCATGGCGTCCTGTCAGCAGATAGCCTTCCAGCCATCCCTCGCACATGTGTTCACTGAGCATGGAATCCATGACTCTCCCATCCGGAGCGAGGAACTCATCGGAGTCGTATTTCTCATTGTTCCAGTCTCTGTTTGTAGCCTCGAACACCTTTCCAAGCCGGTTTGACATCGTCTCATCTGGTCCGAATATACGGAAATTGCGGGCCTCTTCGTTGAGTTTGAAGATATCTCTCACAAATCCTCCCAGCTCGATCATATCCTGAGCTTCCACAGCGCCGGGAGCCGGCACATCTACCGCGTAATCACGGAAATCCGGAAGCCGCAGGTCTCTGAGCAGCTTGCCGCCGTTTGCATGAGGATTGGATCCGATCCTTCGGTCTCCCTTCGGAGCCAGTTCTTTCAGCTCAGGGATCAGTCTTCCATTCTCGTCAAACAGTTCCTCCGGATGATAGCTCATCAGCCAGTCTTTGAGCATCTGCAGATGTTCCGGCTTGTCCATCATAATGGGAACCTGATGTGCCCGGAAGGAATTCTCGATCTGCTGTCCATCCACTGTCCTCGGCCCGGTCCATCCCTTAGGCGTACGCAGAACGATCATGGGCCATTTCGGTCTTCTTGTATCATTGTTTTCCCTTGCGTTTTTCTGGATAGCTTTGATCTCATCCATGCACTGGTCAAGGGCTTCCGCCATTTTCCTGTGCATTGCCATATGGTCGCTTCCGTCATCCTCTGTCTCTACGAAATATGGCTTCCATCCGCATCCGTCCAGGAAATGCTCCAGCTCCTCATGAGTGATACGTGCAAGGATCGTCGGATTGCTGATCTTGTATCCGTTCAGGTGAAGGATGGGCAGCACCGCGCCGTCGTTAACCGGATTCAAGAACTTGTTGCACTGCCAGGATGTGGCCAGTGGTCCTGTTTCTGCCTCTCCATCACCTACGATACAGGCAGCGATCAAATCCGGATTGTCAAATACAGCACCGAAGGAATGTGCCAGGGAATATCCCAGTTCACCTCCCTCGTTGATGGATCCCGGTGTCTCCGGTGCCACATGGCTGGAGATACCGCCCGGGAATGAGAACTGCTTGCACAGTTTCTTCAGTCCGTCCATATCCTCTCCGATATTGGGATATACCTCGCTGTATGTTCCCTCAAGATAGGTGTTCGCCACGAAGAAGTTTCCACCGTGGCCCGGCCCTGAAATCAGGATCATATCCTGGTCATATTTCTTGATAACACGGTTCAGATGGACATAGACAAAGTTCTGTCCCGGGACTGTCCCCCAGTGTCCTACGATTTTTTTCTTAACGTGTTCCATGGTCAGCGGCTGGCGGAGAAGAGGATTATCCAGGAGATACAGTTGTGCTGCTCCCAGATAGTTTGCCGCACGCCAGTAGGCGTCCATCTTTTTCAGATAGTCTTCCGTGACCGGCTGTCTTTCTACAACATTCTGCTCTGACATTCTGACTTTCCTCCTAAAAACATTTGCTTTCTGTCTAAAAGAAAGATTTTTTCTTTCTTTGATATATTTTAGACAATCTTTCCTTTTTCCGCAATTTCCGCAGTCTGTCTGATTTCCCAAAAGTTACCTCTTCCGACCTCAACACATTTGCCAACTTTTATTTACAGTTTGATCTTCATATCCTGCTTCTGGATTCCGTGTCTGTCTGCGTATCCTGACAGGATCAGAGTAAGCGCCCCGTCTCCTGTGATGTTGCACGCCGTTCCGAAGCTGTCCTGGAGAGCAAAGATTGTCAGCATCAGCGCAGTTCCTGATTCATTAAAGCCAAGGATGCCGGTGATCAGTCCCAGGGAAGCCATGACCGTGCCGCCCGGCACACCCGGAGCTCCGATTGCGAAGACTCCCAGAAGCAGACAGAACAGGATCATAGTCCCCGGTGAAGGAATATCCCCATAAAGGATCTGAGATACCGCCATCACAAAGAACACTTCCGTCAGGACAGAACCGCACAAGTGAATATTCGCAAAAAGCGGGATGCCAAAGTCAACCATATCGTCTCTCAGCGGAGGCTCCGATTTCTTCGCGCATCGCAGCGCTACGGCCAGCGTCGCGGCGGAAGACATGGTGCCCACTGCTGTGATATAGGCAGGGCCGTAGTTTCGTATCACCTGTAAAGGATTTCTCCGGGAATATATCCCCGCCGCCAGATATAATACGGCCATCCAGATAAAATGTCCAAGTATCACGATCAGCACGATCTTGATAAACACCGGCAGTTGCTTTGTGATAGTCCCCTCATAGGACAATCCCCAGAAAGTAAATCCTATAAATACCGGCAGCACCGGGATGACTACTCTTTTCACTATCTCCAGCACAATCTTCTGGAACTCCTCCAGAAGCTCCGTCAGCGTCCGTGCATTTGTCCAGGTGGCTGCCAGTCCCAGAAGAACAGACAGCACCAGCGCACTCATAACTGACATGATCTCCGGAATTTCCAGCTGAAAGACAAGTTCCGGCAGTTCTTTCAATCCTTCCGTCCTGGATACAATAGACAGATGAGGAATCAGGCCGTATCCTGCTGCCATGGACAGGAGCGCCGCCAGGATAGAGGAAGCATATGCGCAGAGCAGCGCGATTCCCAGCATTCGTGATGCATTCCTCCCCAGTCTTGTAATAGATGGTGCTATAAATCCGATGATGATCAGAGGAACACAGAAGTTGATCAGCTCTGACAGGATGAACCTGACTGTCACCACTACGTTCATCAGAGCGGTTCCAATGCTCTGTGCCTGTCCCGTTCCCGCATCTGCGGCAGCCGCGCAGAACTGTCCCGCAAGAATTCCTAACACTACTCCAAGGACAAGCCGGAAGGGAAGACTGCTTAATATTTTTTTCATATAATCATTCCTTTCTGCATAAAGCGGACACTCAAAATCCGCTTCACGGTTTTCTCAAATGACAGAGTGGGTTTCATTATACGGGATAAACGAAGGAATGACAAGAGGGAAGATTCTGGCATGATGCCAAAGGGGACAGGTACTTTTTCCAGCCGAATTCAGAATATTCTGAATTCGGCCGAAGAAAGTACCTGTCCCCTGAAACAAAATTATTTACAGCTTCGCAATGTCAATCAATGTAAGCTTCTTGATATCTGTATTTTCCAGACTGGTGATCAGTGCTCTTGCTGTATCTATGGCCGTCAGCACGTTCACACCGGTCTCAATCGCATTTCTCCGGATAACGAATCCGTCCTTGGAGTGCTCTGCGCCCTGAGCCGGAATATCGATGACCAGATCGATCTTGTGCCCCAGAATCAGGTCGAGAAGATTGGGGGACTCCTGTTCGATCTTACGGACCGGTGTCGCCTTCACGCCGGCCTCGTTGAGTGCACGGGCAGTTCCGCTTGTAGCGAAGATATGGTAACCGTTGTTTGCAAATCTTCGCCCGATCTCCACTGCCTCAGGCTGATCCTCGTCACGGACAGTCATGATCATGTTCTTGAACTTGGGCAGCTTGATGCCCGCACCAAGGAATGCCTTGTAAAGAGCCTCGTCAAATGTCTTCGCGATTCCCAGACACTCTCCGGTAGACTTCATCTCCGGTCCAAGACTAATATCAGCTCCGCGGATCTTCTCAAAAGAGAATACCGGCATCTTCACTGCCACGTAGTCTGCTTCAGGCTGCAGTCCCGGCGTATAGCCCAGCTCACGGATCTTCTTACCGATGATCACCTGTGTTGCAAGGGGCACGATCGGAATACCTGTTACTTTGCTGATATATGGCACAGTACGACTGGAACGCGGATTAACTTCAATGACATACACATCCTCCTCACCGCAGACAATAAACTGGATGTTTATCATACCGATCACGTGGAGTGACTTTGCCAGTCTTCTCGTATACTCTGCGATCTTCGCCTTGGCGCCCTCTGTAAGACTCTGTGCCGGATAAACGGAAATACTGTCTCCGGAATGGATACCCGCGCGCTCAATATGCTCCATGATACCCGGAATCAGGATATCTGTTCCATCGCATACCGCGTCTACCTCTATTTCCTTGCCCTGGAGGTACTTGTCCACCAGGATCGGGTGATCTTGTGCAATCCGGTTAATGATGCCGATAAACTGATCGATATCATTATCGTTGATAGCGATCTGCATGCCCTGTCCGCCCAGCACATAGGAAGGACGCACCAGTACAGGATATCCCAGACGGTTGGCCACTTCCTTTGCCTCTTCCGCTGTAAATACAGTTCCTCCCGTAGGACGGGGGATCTCACACTCTTCCAGGATCTCGTCGAACAGCTCGCGGTCCTCTGCCTTGTCCACATTCTCCGCAGAAGTTCCAAGAATCGGCACACCCATCTTCATCAGGGCCTCCGTCAGCTTGATGGCTGTCTGTCCGCCGAACTGAACTACCGCGCCATCCGGCTTCTCGATATCTACAATGCTCTCTACATCCTCCGGAGTCAGCGGCTCGAAATACAGTTTGTCCGCGATATCGAAGTCCGTACTTACCGTCTCCGGGTTATTATTAACGATGATAGTCTCATAGCCCTCTTTGGAGAATGCCCATGTGCAGTGTACAGAGCAGAAGTCGAACTCGATCCCCTGGCCGATACGGATCGGGCCGGATCCAAGCACGAGGACCTTCTTCTTTCCTTCCGTCTTCTCTACCTCATTCTCACTGCCGTATACAGAATAGTAATAAGGCGTCTCCGCTGCAAACTCTGCCGCGCATGTATCAACGATCTTGTAAGCTGCAACGATGCCGTTGGCATGACGCATGTCGTGGATCTCCTGTTCAGTCTTTCCGGTAAGACGTGCGATCACATTATCCGGAAACTCGATCCGTTTTGCCTCTTTCAGAAGCTCCGGCGTCAGCTCCTCGGTCTGCAGTGCATGCTCCATCTCTGTGATGATAGCGATCTTGTCGATAAACCAGCGGTCAATCTTCGTAATATTGTAAATTGTATCGTAGTCAATGCCTCTGCGGACCGCCTCTGCGATCCTCCAGATCCTCATATCATCCACAATGGACAACTGTTCGATCAGATCTTCCCCTGACAGATCTGTAAAGTCATAGGACATCAGGCAGTCTACGTGCTGCTCCAGAGAACGGATTGCCTTCATCAGAGCACCCTCGAAATTATCGCAGATACTCATGACCTCTCCTGTGGCCTTCATCTGTGTAGTCAGCGTCCTCTTTGCGCTGATGAACTTATCAAAAGGAAGTCGGGGCAGCTTCACTACCACATAATCCAGCATTGGTTCAAAGCTTGCGTAAGTCTTCTGTGTAATGGCATTTTTGATCTCATCCAGAGTATACCCAAGCGCGATCTTGGCGGACACCTTCGCGATCGGATAACCGGTCGCCTTGGAAGCCAGAGCAGAAGAACGGCTGACTCGCGGATTCACCTCTATGACACAGTACTCAAAAGAATCCGGGTTCAGCGCATACTGAACGTTACAGCCGCCGGTAATATTAAGCTCATTGATAATATTAAGCGCGGAAGTACGGAGCATCTGGTATTCCTTATCTCCCAGCGTCTGGGACGGCGCCACGACAATACTGTCACCGGTATGAACACCTACCGGATCGATGTTTTCCATATTACATACGGTAATGCAGTTTCCTGCACTGTCACGCATCACTTCATACTCGATTTCTTTCCATCCTGCAATACAGCGCTCAACAAGAACCTGTCCTACACGGGAGAGACGGAGACCATTTTCCAGGATTTCAACCAGCTGATGGGAATCATGAGCGATACCGCCGCCGCTTCCGCCCAGTGTGTACGCCGGACGCAGCACTACCGGGTATCCGATCTTATTTGCGAAGGCCAGACCATCTTCTACATTCTCTACTACCAGAGACGCAGCCACAGGCTCGCCGATCTTCTCCATCGTAGCCTTGAACTCAAGACGGTCCTCAGCCTTCTTGATCGTCTCAGAAGTAGTACCGATGAGGCGTACTCCGTTTTCCCTCAGGAAGCCTGCCTCCTCAAGTTCCATGGCAAGGTTAAGTCCCGCCTGGCCTCCGAGCGTCGGAAGAATACTGTCCGGCTTCTCCTTCAGGATCAGCTGCTCCACCACTTCAACGGTAAGGGGCTCGATATAAACTCGATCCGCAATATCCTTGTCTGTCATAATGGTCGCCGGGTTGGAGTTCAGCAGCACAACCTCAAGCCCTTCCTCTTTCAGAGAACGGCATGCCTGTGTTCCTGCATAGTCAAACTCCGCGGCCTGTCCGATGACGATCGGACCGGAACCGATGACCAGTACTTTCTTTATACTCAAATCTCTAGGCATTATTTCGCTCCTCCCATCATCTCAATGAATCTGTCAAACAGGTAGCCGGAATCCTGAGGTCCCGGGCATGCCTCCGGATGGAACTGAACGGTGAAGATATTCTTGCCTACATAGGAAAGACCTTCATTTGTCCTGTCATTGACATTCCGGAACGCCGGTACGGCAACCTTCGGATCCACACTCTCATCGTCAACTACATATCCGTGGTTCTGAGACGATATATATACTCTTCCTGTCTGCAGATCCTTGACCGGATGATTTCCGCCTCTGTGGCCGTATTTCAGCTTGTGCGTGGACGCACCGGTAGCCAGAGCCATGAGCTGGTGCCCAAGACAGATAGCAAAAATCGGGATATCGGTATTGTATAACTTTCTGATTTCTTCAATAATAGATGTGCAGTCCGCCGGATCTCCAGGTCCATTGGAAAGCATGATACCGTCGGGGTTTGATGAAATGATTTCTTCCGCGGTTGTGTGGGCCGGATAAACAGTCACTTCGCAGCCACGTTTGTTTAAAGACTTGGCGATGTTATTCTTCGCTCCCAGGTCAAGGAGAGCAACCTTCTTTCCTGATCCCTCGAGAACATATTTCTCACTGCATGTAACTTTGGAGACAACATCCCCTACTGTATATGCCCTGAGCTTCGGAAGGATCTCATCCAGATCATAGTTCTCATTTCTGGTGATCATCCCATTCATGGTTCCCTTCTCTCTCAGGATCTTGGTAAGCGCCCGGGTATCAATGCCTGCAATTCCCGGTATGTCCTGACTCTCCAGGAAATCCTGGATCGTGCCCTCACACCTGAAATTGCTTGGCATCCTGGACAACTCTCTTACAATATATCCGTCCGGCCATGCCTTCTTTGATTCCATGTCCGGCGTGATTCCATAATTTCCGATCAGCGGGTAGGTCATGACAACTGCCTGCCCCGCATAGGAAGGGTCAGTAAGTACCTCCAGATAACCTGTCATAGACGTGTTAAACACGATCTCGCTGATACAGTCTCTCGACGAGCCGATGCCTGTCCCTGTAAAGACAGTGCCGTCTTCTAATATAAGAAACGCCTTCATGTGTCCACCCTTTCCTTTTGTAAATTTCAATTTGCATAGGAAAGGCACTCTTGGAGTCTTTTGATCCAGAGCGCCCTCGTTCTCAAATTGTAGAAATTATACTACAACTGAGCACATTTTTCAACTGTAAGTTTTATTATAATTATGCACAAATTTTTAATAATTATACATTTCATCTTTTATTCCGGCCTTTTTATCCACCTTTTTCTTGTTTATCCTTCTCCGTAATCCCAGAAAACCGTGATCCTGCAGTGACTGTCATCCGGAGAATAGGTATACCGCACGCTGCTCAGTCCGTAATGTGAAGCCAGATTCTGCGCTGCTCGCGGGAGGAGATCCTGGATCACACCCTCTCTCGCCCTGCTGTATGCCTCCCCTTCCGGGAATTTACATACAAATGAGTCTTCCCCGGCATAGATACTCTGATTCATGGCCTGGAGCAAAGTCTGGGGATCATAGTCATCATAGTACATCCCGTTCATCTTATAATAATTCAGATCGTCAGACACACAGGCGGGATACTCGACAAAATCATCCTGCACATGATCTATCATGATCTCTTCATCAGTGCAGCAGAGATAGTCATAATTAATACTGCCGGCAGACAGATGTTCCCCGCTCTCCTCCTCCAGGAAAACCGGGTCTCCAAAGGTCACGTCCATCTGATACCAGTTTCCGCCGCAGCTGACAATATTCCACGCATGAGCGCTCTGTCCTGATACAGTCCCTGTTACATAGATACAGCGGATCCCTGTTTTTCCAAGGAGATACTGAGCCGCTCTGGAATACCCGGCACATACCGAACGCTTTCCCACAAGTGCGCTGTATATGTTCTGGTCATCCGGCGCCTCCTGATCATAATCAACTGTATCCACCAGATACTCATAGACGTACCGGATCCGTTCATACTCTGAGGAATCTGCCGGCATTCCTGCCAGGCACTGCTCTGCGGCGCTGTCAATCTCCGTCTGGCGGCTGTCCCTTGTTTCCCGGCTGCATGTATATCCGGGAGAAAATTCTGTATAATCAGCATAAACCGTCATCCTGGAACTGCCGTCGCACCAGAAGAGCTCCGGTCTGTCGTACAGAAGATATTCGTAGACTTTCGCCGTATCCATGCTGTCTCCGGCGTGAAGCCGGATCGTCTCTTCCATCCCGTTCACTCCCTGCAGAAGCTCTCGGTAGACCATCTGCTCCTCTTCTGTCAGACAGTCGAAATAGAAGCTGCCTGACACTTCCTCCTCTGTCACCGTAAGCTCCGGGAACTCTGCCTGCTGCGGGACAGCGCTCTGAAATGTCTCCCGGGTCTCATCGATCACATTCGGAAGTATCCTGACCACTGCCGCTCCTCCCAGACAGAGAACCGCCAATATGCAGATAACCGCGGCCCCCTTCCCCCATTTCTTTCTCTTACGTCTTCGTCTGCTCATTCTGCTCCTTTCTCCACTTTATTATTCTGACCGGCTCCGGAGGCGTCTCCGCCCGTCCGGCAGTGTCAGAAAACATAACAGCAGGATTGCCATGTAAAATCATCACGTCAGCTCGGCGATCCTGGATACGCCTACATAAATCTCAGATATCTTATACCAGGTGGCATAGTCCACCTTTCCCGTGACCGGAAGGCCGAAAACAGACTGGAACTCCCGCACGGCCTCCTCGGTAGCCGGACCATATATGCCGTCTGCATTGATCTTCGGAAGAGCAGGATACGCTCCTGCGATCACATTCAGCTGCTCCTGCACCTGGCGAACCTTCTGGCCGGATGAGCCCTCCTCCAGCGTATACCCGGGCCATGACGAAGGAATTCCCGAGATTTCCTGTGCCGTGTTGATGTACATATCATCCCCGTAAAAGTAGCGCAGGATCTCGATAGCGGAATATCCCCGGTCTCCCAGTTCCTTGGATCCCCACTGAGTCATCCAGTTGGGACAGCTGACTCTCCTGCCGTCACAGTACTGGGTCAGGATGGGCTGACGTACATTCGGCCTGGAAAGATAATTTCCAAATAATTCATCTACAATCACGGAAATGGACTCGTAGATGTTTCTCTCCGGGATCCATTTGTGATCGAAGGCAGTGGAGGAAGTAATGGTAAAGTCGTATCCACGGTTTCTGTACCATTCGGTGTATACACGGTTCAGAGTAAAGGACATGATAGCCAGCACATTTGCCCGTATGGTATTCTCCGGCCAGGTGGCATAGATCTCACTGGAAGCCACATTTTTGATATAATCCTTATACTTCACATAATAGTTATTGGCCGTACTGTCTCTGGGCGATCCGTCATGGACAACGATGTACTCCGGCACCACTACTCTGCTCAGGACGATCTCCCCGGACTCATTGGTGGGCTTGATCTCATCCTCCGCGATCTTCGGCGGATAATCCCCATATAAAGTATGGGCGGGGATGACGAACACTTCTTCCTCTTCCCCGCCCGTATCACTGGGTCTCATCCTGACATTCTGTATTGCCTTGGTATTCGCGAGGATCTCCGCTCCCGCGATGCTCACCGGCTCAAATCCCGGGGCGCTGATATCGAAAGTATACTCCGAGTAAGGCTGTCTCTCATTCTCCGGATCCAGGCTCCACTCCTCCGGAGGCGCATCCAGCTCGATGGTCTCCGTCTGCCCGGATGAGTCTGTAGTCAGCCTTTCCAGCGTAGATTCAGGTACTCCTGTATAGGATATGGCGATCCGCGCATCCGCCACCGGTCTAGATGTGGCCGATGATGTGATATTGATCTGCAGCTTTCCTTTCTCTGTCGCATCATTCTGCATTGCCCTTATATAGCGCATAACCCTCTCCGCAAATAAGATTTCTCTAAATAATATATGCGGAATCTGTTTTTTAGAATAACTTTATAATGTCATTGCACATGACTACGATCATCAGCAGCATAAGCGCTGCAAATCCGGCAAAATGGACCATTCCCTCCTTCTCCGGCGGAATCCGTTTTCTTCTTACAGCCTCTATGATGAGGAAGACAAGCCGCCCTCCGTCCAGAGCCGGGATCGGGAGCAGATTCAGCACGCCCAGATTCGCCGAGATCAGCACGCCAAAATTCATCAAGTTCAGAAGGATGACAAGAGCTCCTGCAGGAGCAGAGGCCTGATAAACTTCATCTACCATATCCACAATGCCAACCGGTCCTGAGAGGTCGTTGAGACCTACCTGCCCGGTCACGATCATCCTGAGACTTTCCATAGTATATGTGATCCAGTATTTCACTGTGTAGGTTCCGTATTCCATGGAGCCCAGGATTCCGGGATGCACAGTTCCCGCACTGACAAATCCCAGCAGCGGGGACGTATCTCCTTCTTTCTGGCGCAGCTCAAGCTGTACCGTATGTTCCTCTCCGTCTCTCTCATAGACGATCTCATAAGAACTCTCATTTGGATGGACGGCTGTATACAGACGCAGATCATCCCAGATGTGGACACTCCTGCCGTTGATCTCCTTTATCACATCTCCTGCCTTCATGCCCTGTTCCTCCGCGGAATACCCCGGAGTAACCTCTCCAATCTCAGCAGTAGTATACCCTGCGGCCATGATGATGATCACACTCATGATCCAGGCAAGGATCAGGTTGAAAACAGGTCCTGCAGCAATAACGGAAATCCTTGCCCAGACAGATTTGTTATTGAAGCTCTTCGGATCTGTATCTGTTGTCTCATCCTCCCCCATCATACAGGCACCGCCAAAGGGCAGCAGTTTGATCGAGAACTTTGTCCCGCCGATCTCTTTGCCGATCAGTGTCGGGCCAAGACCCAGGGAGAATTCATCCACCCGGATGCCGTTTGCCTTGGCAAGCAGAAAATGCCCCATCTCATGAAAGATAATAATGAAACTGAACAGCAGGATTGCAACAATAATACCCATGCATTACCACCTTTTTTTAATAAATTCATATGTCTCCTGCTCGGTCTTTAGTATCTCTTCTACCGTAGGAGATTCAATATTTCTGTGTTCCTCCATGCAGGCCCGGATGATCTCAGGGATCTGCAGATAACGGATCTTCCTGTCCAGGAACATGGCCACTGCCCTTTCATTTGCCGCATTGAGAACGGTAGGAAGAGATCCGCCCTTTCTTCCCGCCTCATAGGCAAGTTTCAGTCCGTAGAACGTATCCATATCCGGCTTCTCAAAGGTAATCTCCGTCAGCGCGGCAAAGTCCAGACGCTCTCCCGGCAGATATCTTCTCTCCGGATAATAGAGCGCATACTGGATCGGGAGCTTCATGTCCGGCGTCCCCAGCTGGGCGATCACCGCTCCGTCCTCATACTCTACCATAGAATGAATGATACTCTGCGGCTGCACGACCACCTGGATCTGATCCACGCTCACTCCGAAAAGCCATTTTGCCTCGATCACTTCAAGTCCTTTATTTACCATGGTGGAAGAGTCAATGGTGATCTTACGCCCCATCTCCCAGTTGGGATGCTTCAGCGCATCCTCCACCTGAATATTCTCCAGCTCTTCCCGCTTCTTCCCTCGGAAGGGACCACCTGAAGCTGTCAGCAGGATCTTGTGCAGAGCCTTCCTCTGCCCGCCCTGAAGAGACTGGAATATGGCGCTGTGCTCACTGTCTACCGGCAGAATGGACACATGATATTCCTCTGCCAGCGGGATGATGATATGTCCCGCCGTCACCAGTGTTTCCTTATTGGCAAGAGCAATATCCTTGCCTGCTTTGATCGCCTCGATCGTAGGAAGTATCCCGATCATCCCCACGATAGCGGTCACCAGGATCTCTGACTCCGGCTCCGATGCTACCGCCAGCAGTCCGTCCATACCGGACATGATCCTGACGTCCAGATCCCGGACACGGTCACGTAATTCCGCTGCCCGTTCTTCCTCCCAGACAGCCGCCAGACAGGGCCTGAACTCCCGGATCTGTTCCTCCAGAAGCGTAATATTCCTCCCCGCCGCAAGGGCTGTCACCTGTATATCGCCGTTGGTCCGCACGATCTCCAGCGTCTGAGTGCCGATGGAACCTGTGGAACCAAGAACTGCTATTTTCTTCATATGTCACCTCTTGATCATATTGGTTCTGTCTGATCCTGATACAGCGAAAGATCCCCCTTATCATTTGCTTATATCAGCTAAAGCTGACCCGAATCCCGCGCCAAGACTCGCATGCGAGTCTTGAATTCGCTGAGCGGTCAGAACAGGATTGCCAGATAAAATATAATGGGCGCCGTAAAGATCACACTGTCAAACCGGTCCAGAATCCCGCCGTGTCCGGGGATCAGGGTACCGTAATCCTTAATGTTATGATATCTCTTGATGGCTGACGCAGCCAGATCGCCCACCTGGGAGATTGCGCCTCCCACTGCCCCGATCAAAGCATAGGACAGCACATTTACACCGGCATCTCCCCAGTAATTAATAGCCAGTCCATAGAGTACACCGATAAGAGCCGCTCCCAGGATGCCTCCGATTCCTCCCTCTACGGACTTCTTCGGACTCAGTATAGGAGCCATCTTATGCTTTCCGATCAGCATTCCCACACAGTAGGCACATGTATCGCATCCCCATGAACAGACGAATACAAGCCATACCGTATAAACGCCGCCCGGCAGGATCCTCGTCTGGTAAATATAGGACAGCATGACCGCCACATAGAACATTCCAAAGAAAGCAGCCATGATCTGATGTGTATTATATTTCGGGTAGGCAAATACAAGCACTGCCATCTGGCAGACAAGATAAACCATAAAAAGCAGCATAAACCAGTTCAGCTTCTCCCCTGGCAGGATCGGTTCAAAATAAACAAGAGCATAATAGCCCACAGTAAAAATATATCCTATGATCCCCGGTGCTTTCTTTTCCATCGAAAATACCCGAAAGAGCTCGGTCATACCGATCAGGCTGATGGCCAGCAGGACGACAAAGAGGAGATTGCCTCCTGTGATCAGAGTAATCAGGGCGATGATCACAAGCAGAATACCGCTTAACAGCCTTGTTTTAAACATTATGATTCCTCCTCTACCCCGCCGAAACGTCTTTTTCTGTGGTTATATTCCTCTATCGCTTTGACAAGCTCTTCCTTCGTAAAATCAGGCCAGTGCACATCTGTAAAATAGAATTCCGAATATGCCAGCTGCCAGAGCAGATAGTTGGACAGCCGCTGCTCGCCGCTGGTGCGGATCAACAGATCCGGATCCGGAATTCCGTGTGTATCCAGATAGGACTCGAAAACCTTCTCATCGATCTGCTCCGGTTCCACCTTCCCGTCAGCGCAGTCCGCAGCCAGCTTTCTGACAGCCCGGGTGATCTCATCCCGGCTCCCGTAATTCAGAGCTATGGTGAAGTTCAGCCCGCCGTTGTTCACCGTAGCTTCCTCCAGTTCCTGTATCCTCGCCTTGATATCCTCGTCCAGTGGGTGCATGTCTCCAATGACACGAACCTTCATATCGTTTTTCGCCGCTGTCTTCAGACAGGTCTTCATATAATTCCGGAGCAGGCCCATCAGTGCATCCACCTCACTCTTAGGACGGCTCCAGTTCTCTGTGGAAAATGCATAAACCGTCAGGTACTTGATCCCCATGCGCCACGCTTCCTCGCAGATGCGCTCCACATTCTTGCTGCCCTGGGCGTGGCCGTAGTTTCTGGGCATGCCTTTTGCCTTGGCCCAGCGGCCGTTTCCATCCAGTATAATGGCAATATGCTGCGGTACTTTCATATTCTTCCCTCTCTTAACGATAAAATACAAACAGTTCAGCCCACACCATCCGGAAAACCGAACTGTAACTTAAATGCAGTTTCTCTACACGGAAAACAGAAGGAAGCCAGGTAATGCAGGCCCCCTTCTGTTATATTTCTCCGCTCTATACTGTCATGATCTCCTTTGATTTTGCCTCGACCATCTTGTCCACTTTCTCAATGTACTTGTCCGTGATCTTCTGCAGCTCGTCTTCCAGATCTTTGATACCGTCCTCGGAGATTTCTGTCCCTTTCAGCTTCTTAAATGCTACGTTGCCGTCCCGGCGGATATTGCGGACTGCAACCTTAGCTGCTTCGCCTTTTTTCTTCACATCTTTAGCAAGTTCTTTTCTCCGCTCTCCTGTCAGCTCAGGGAATACCAGCCGGATGGAATTTCCATCGTTTGTGGGGTTGATGCCGATATCGGATGTCAGGATTGCCTTCTCAATAGCCTTGAGCATGCTCTTCTCCCAAGGCTGGATCTGGATCATACGCGCCTCCGGAACTGATACATTAGCCACCTGCTGAATCGGTGTCGGTGCTCCATAATAATCCACGGCAAGCTTGTCCAGCACATGTGGATTTGCACGTCCCGCCCGGATCGTAGCCAGCTCTCCGTCAAGGTTGTTGATCGTCTTCGTCATTTTTTCGTCATAAGGTTTTATTTTTTCATTCATGTCATCTTCCTCCTATACTGTGACTTTTGTTCCTGTAAAATTACCACTCATGGTCTCAACAATACTGTTTTCTTCATTAAGCCCGAATACGAGCATCGGCATCTTATTTTCAAGACAGAGGATCGACGCCGTAAGATCCACTGCTGCAAGTTTCTTGTCGATCACTTCCTGGATGGATATCTCATCGTACTTTACAGCATTCGGATTTACCTTCGGATCACTGTCATAAATTCCGTCGATGGCTTTCGCCAGAAGCATTGCGTCCGCTTCAATCTCGATGGCTCGTAAAACCGCCCCTGTGTCAGTTGAAAAGTACGGATGTCCGGTACCGCCCGCGAAGAAGATCACTTTGCCCTCATTCAGCGCCTCCAACGCCGCATCCTTTGAGAACAGGGATGTAAAGGAGCCGCACACAAACGGAGTGAACACCTCTGTCTTCATACCTACATGTCTGAAAATATCCGATACATAGATACAATTCATCACTGTTGCCAGCATCCCGATCTGATCTGCCTTTGTGCGGTCAATTGTCTCGCTTGTACGTCCTCGCCAGAAATTACCGCCGCCTGTAACAATTGCCACCTGAATCCCGTCGTCGACAAGCTTCTTGACCTGTTCCGCAACACCGATGCATGTAGCTTCGTCAAAACCTGTCTTTTTATCTCCTGCGAGGGCTTCCCCGCTCAGCTTAAGTAGTACTCTTTTCATTATAGTAAACTCCTTTGATTTGTCTGCTAAAATGAAGTATAACATAAGTTTTCCAATTTGTCATGTATATATCCCGCATCCCTTTCATCTGTCATAACAGTCAGCCGGTCTCCCGCCATAAGCCTTGTCCTTCCGCGGGGAATCATCTCTTTTCCATCCCGTTCAAGAGCTACAAGAAGACAGTTATTCGGCCAGTGGATTTCCATGACTGTGCGGTCTTCGAGAACCGAACCGCTCATGATGACAAATTCGCTTAAGACTTTCTGGCTGCCCGCTCCATTCCCCTGTCTTCCGCCGTCTCCGCCCGTCTCATTTTTCTTTCCGTCCAGCAAACGGTTCAGCAGGCTCTCATAGATCGGTTCTGACTTTAACAGAGTAGCCGTGATATACGCTGCAACGGAAACGACCGCAAGGGAAAGCATCTGGCTTACAGAACCTGACATTTCAAAAAGCAGAATGATCCCGGTGATCGGAGCCCTTACAATAGCAGTAAAGAATCCAGCCATGGCAAGCAGTACAAAATTGTTGATATATACCGGATCCAGTCCGAACAATTCCACTCCGGTCATGGCAAAAGCTCCTCCGATCAGTGCGCCGAGGATCAAAAGAGGAAAGAATATTCCGCCCGGAGCCCCGGAACCGAAACTGACCGCGGAGAACAGGAATTTCACTACAAATGTCAGAATGACAAGCTGCAGTACCATCTCTCCGTCTGTGAGCGACACGATCAGGTCGCCGCCGCTTCCCAGCACGGAAGGCATCAAAAGCCCCAGCACTCCTGCAGCCAGAAACGCGATCATCAGTCTCGTAGTCTCATTCAGACATTTCGGTTTCTTATAAAGTTCCTGTGCTTTTATCATAACTTTATTGTAAAACGAGCCCAGTAGCCCGAGAATCACTCCAAGGACGAGCAGCATCCAGTAATAATTCTGAGGCAGTACATGTTCAAGTTCAAATTGAAAGACCGGGTCTATCCCCATAATATGCGAGCAGATATAATCCGCTGTTACAGAAGCCGTCATCACGGAGATGAGCAGACTGACGGAAAACCCTTTGTGGATCTCCTCCAGCGCAAACATCACTCCTGCCAGAGGCGCGTGAAACGCTGCCGCCAGTCCCGCACTCGCTCCGCAGGTCATGAGATACCGCTCCTCCGTCTTTTCCCGGTCAAAAAGTCTGGAAATTCCCTGTCCTCCCATAGCTCCCAACTGGATTGACGGGCCTTCCCGCCCCAGTGAGAGACCACCGAACAGGCAGAGAAATCCGCCGATAAATTTGGCCGGAAGAACACGCTTCCAATTCTGGCTTAATTTCCCCATCACTTCGCCCTCTACCTGGGGGATACCGCTGCCCGAGATCATAGGCTCCCATTTTACCAGGCAGCCGACCAGCACTGCCAGCAGGAGCAGCACGACAAACCATCCCAGAATCCGAAGCGGATGGCCGTTTATGTATCCGAGAATCTGATTGAGCCACTGCCCCGCAAAAGTGAGGGCAATCCGGTAGAACATCACGATCAGCCCCGAGACGACTCCTACAAGAAGTCCTTCACCTATCAGAATAACAGGGAATCTCTGTGCCCTTTTCAATGTATGCGACGTATCTTTTTTCATTTTTCCCTACTCCCTATAATCGAAACCGCACCCGGTGGTCATCTGTAAACCTGTTACAGCACCAGCATCGAAAACAATACAGTAATAATCCCGCAGATGCCAATGGCGAGCCCGCTCATCGCACCTTCTATCTCGCCCAGTTCAATCGCCTTGGACGTTCCCACTGCATGGCTGGAAGCTCCGATAGCAAGGCCTGCCGCCACCGGATCTGCCACACGGAACAGCCGGATAAGAAGCGGCGCGAAGATTCCTCCCAGAATTCCTGTAAATATTACCGCCACAACTGTGATAGGCACCATTCCGCCCGCCGGTTCTGCAATGCTGACGGCAATCGGCGTAGTCACTGATTTCGGCAGCAGTGACACCGTCAGACTTTCCTCTAATCCGAACAGGCGGCACAGCAGGTACACACTGCCCATGGATGTTGCGGACCCGGCGGCGCAGCCGATCAGAATCGGAAACCAGTACTGCTTCAGGATCTGAAGTTTTGTGTAAACCGCAACTGCCAGACATGCAGTTGCAGGCGCAAGAAACATATTGATAATCTCGCCGCCTTTATTATAATCCTCATAAGGTATTTTGAAAATAAGCAGTACTGCTGACACCAGAACAATGGCAATGATCAGAGGATTGCAGAACGGCGTTTTAAACTTCTGGTTCAGCTTTACCCCTATACCGAAGGCGATTACACTCAAAGCTACTCCAAAATACGGAGATGAAAATACTTCACTCACTCTTTTTTCTCCTCTCTATCAACCGGATTGTCAGCCTGACACTCCATGCCGTAACTGCAAACGTAACTATTGTAGAAATGACACAGATGATCACAAGCTGTATCCACGTACTTTTAAGCACATCAAAATAATTAATGATGCTCACTCCCGCAGGCACAAAGAAAAAAGCCATATTTTCCAGAAGAAAATCCGCCTTTTCCTGAATATGTTCAATTTTCAGCGCACCTGTAAACAGGCAGATAAACAAGAGGATCATACCGATCACACTTGCGGGGAAGGCAACCGGCAGAATCTTTTCCACCAGAATACTCAGCCAGCACACGGCAAAGATAATTCCGATCTGTCTTATGATTTTCATATAAACTTATTCCCTTTCTTATTATTAAAACTGTTGACAATCCTATTTCTATGATTTATGATACTATTGTTTTCGCACTTTAAACAACTAAAATTTTACAGTGCGAAGTTACTGTTGCAAATATAACAGTTCAATTCATCTGATTGTCAAAAACACCTTTCTATTATATAGGAAACCGGAGGAAAAGCAAGAATGATTATTGTATTAAAGCCGCACACATCAGAAGAAAATATCACGCGTGTTGAAAATCTGGTAAAAAACAGGGGGCTTGACACCCATGTAGTTCGTGGTACCGAGATGACTATCATCGGATGTATCGGTGACACTACGCTGATCGATCCCCGCCTTTTTGAAGTAGATAGTTCTGTCGATAAAGTCATGCATGTGCAGGAGCCGTACAAACTGGCAAACCGCGCATTTCACCCCGAGGACTCTGTGATAGACGTCTCGGGAGTCAAATTCGGAGGCGGACATCTCGGACTGATTGCAGGTCCATGCTCTGTGGAATCATTTGACCAGGTCCTGGAAGTTGCAAAAGCTGTCAAAGCCTCCGGTGCCACTATGCTCCGCGGAGGGGCATTTAAACCGAGGACCAGTCCGTACTCTTTCCAGGGACTCGGACTTGAAGGTCTCGATATCCTCTGCGCGGTCAGGGACGAGGTAGGACTCCCGATCGTAACCGAGCTGATGTCCCCTCAATACCTGGATGTCTTCAATGAGAAAGTAGATCTCATCCAGATCGGAGCCCGCAATATGCAGAACTTCGACCTGCTCAAACAGCTCGGCCAGGTTGACCGTCCGATTCTCTTAAAGCGCGGACTGAACGCGACTTATGAAGAGTGGATCATGTCCGCCGAATACATCATGGCTTCAGGAAACGAGAATGTTATTCTCTGCGAAAGAGGAATCCGTACTTTTGAATCATTTACCCGCAACACACTCGATCTGCAGAGCATTCCTGTGCTCCACAAAAAGACACATCTTCCGGTTGTCGTAGATCCAAGCCACGCCGGCGGAAAGTGGTGGCTCGTAGAGCCGATGGCTAAGGCTGCCGTGGCTGCCGGAGCAGACGGGCTCATGATCGAAGTCCACAATGATCCGGAGTGCGCACTCTGCGACGGAGCACAGTCCCTGAAACCGGAAAAATACGACGGGCTGCTGCAGCAGGTGAAACAGATTGCGGAAGTTGTAGGAAAAACTCTGTAAATTTCCGGAAAAGGGGACAGGTACTTTTTTCCAGCATTTTCTGACTAAAGGAGAAAAAAATGAAATTAACAGTTAATTTAGGTGAGAACTCATATCCCATTTTTATTCAAAATGGGATTCTCGCAAAAACGGGAGAATACATTTCTCAGGTATTTCACGGAAAACGGATCATGATCGTTGCTGATGACAATGTATTTCCTTTATATGGTAAAATCATTGCTGATTCTCTCAAAGAATACGAGTGTCACAGCCTTGTTCTTCCCCACGGAGAACCTACCAAAAGTTTCGATACTCTTCCCAGAATATATTCAGCATTTCTTGAGGCAGGGCTGACCCGGAGCGATCTGGTCATCGCACTGGGCGGAGGAGTCATCGGTGATCTTGCAGGTTTTGCTGCAGCCAGCTATCTGCGTGGAGTCAAACTGGTGCAGATTCCCACTTCTCTTCTGGCACAGGTGGATTCATCCGTAGGCGGCAAGGTCGCTGTGGATCTGCCGGAGGGGAAAAACCTTGTGGGCGCTTTCTTTCATCCGAAAATGGTCCTTATCGATCCGGACGTCCTGAACACGCTTCCCGACCATTTTATCAGCGATGGCATGGGCGAAGTCATCAAATACGGATGTATCAAAGATGCTGAGCTCTTCGAAACCCTGTGCAGCCGCAGTTCCTTTGAAGACCTGAAGCCTGATCTGGTATCCGTTATCGCCAGATGCGTGGATATCAAACGGGTTGTAGTTGAGGCCGATCAGTTCGACACAGGCGAGCGAATGCTTCTGAACTTCGGACATACCCTGGCACACACCATCGAGCAGTACTATCATTACAACAGAGAAAGCCACGGGGAAGCTGTCGGGATCGGAATGTTCCAGATCACAAAAATGTCGGAAGAAAAAGGGTTGACCGAACCAGGCTGTGCCGAAAAAATCCAGAAAACTCTTAAAAACTACGGTCTTCCGTTCTCCTGCGGGCTGCCGCTCTCCGCTCTGACAGGAGCCATTAAACTGGACAAGAAAAATCTGAATGGGAATCTGAACGTTGTCTTGCTGAAATCCATCGGCAGCAGCTATGTTTATCCCACAGATATTAGCTTTTTCACCGGCGTAGATCTTATATGACCGATTTGTTCCGGGACAGGCGCTTTTCCCTGTTTACAGAAAATTCAGAAAATGGGAGAAAAAAGTACCTGTCCCTTTTTCCTCCCATTTTCTGACAACTCAAAGAACTGTCCAAGGATCTTCTTTTCCCTCTGCTCTCAGCATACAGCTCTCAATAGAATGTTTCACCATATCGCTGACTGCCTGATCTGTATAGAATGCCATATGCGGCGTCACGATCACGTTAGGGAACCCTCTGAGGATATAGAGATCTCGTTTGCTCAACACATCGGATTTCAGGTCATAATAATACATTCCAAATTCATCTTCGATAACGTCAAGGCCTGCCGCACCTACCCTGCCCGATTCCAGTGCGCTGATCAAGGCCTTTGTATCAATCAGCCCGCCTCTTGCGGTATTGATGATCACAACACCGTCCTTCATCTTCCTGAAAGCGGCTTCGTCCAGAAGGTGGAAGTTCTCTTCTTCCAGAGGCATATGAAGGGTGATCAGGTCGCATTCACTGAAAATAGTCTCCAGATCTGAATACTGCGCATGTGCTTTCACAGACTCGTTCTCATATTTGTCATAGGCCAGTATCCTGCATCCGAAGCCGGACAGATCACGTATTACCGAGCGTCCGATCCTTCCGGTTCCAAGAACTCCCACCGTAAAGTTAGGAAGCTCCCTCCCCTGGATGCCGGGCAGCGAAAAATCATTGATTTCTTCCCTCTGCATGATCCGTTTCATCTTCCTGACGGACATGAGCATGAGCATGACCGTATAGTCAGCCACACACTCCGGGGAATAGGAAACGTTACTCACCTGAATCCCGAACTTTCTCGCCGCATCCAGATCCACATGATCAAATCCGACAGTGCGTGTAGAGATCATCTTCACGCCAATCTCATGGAACCGCTCCATAAGCCGGGCGTCAATCTTCGAAGTAATGATACTGATATACTCATATCCCGCAGCCAGATGAGCATTCTCCAGAGTCGGAGGCTCCGTCGTGATTCCCAGCTCTACACCGTACTCCTTTGAAAATTTTTGAAAATACTCTGCCTCGTCAAACTCTCTGTAATTGTAAACAAAAATCCTCATAAATTACTCTGCCTTCTTTCTGCCAGTATTTCATTAATAAGCTGATAACCTTCAGCCAATCAACCCATAATGCCGGAGCGCGTACGCGATTCCGCCGTCCTCTACAGTCCGCGTCACAAACTCTGTATACGGTTCAAGGACATCCGCATGTTTTCCCATAGCGATAGCATGATCCGCATATACAAACATAGGCAGGTCATTGCCACTGTCGCCGAACACATAAGCCCTCTCCTTCGGGATATCCAGTTTCTTTAAAATGTATTCGCAGGCCGTGGCCTTGGAATATCCCTTCTGTACAATCTCATAAGCTCCCCCGCCCCGGTCTATCACATCCATGTCCTCCGAGACAAAAGAAAAAAATCCATCCAGATCACTTCTGTCATCACTGTAGATAAACACCTTGTCAAAAGTAAATCCTCCTCGTTCAAGAGGTTTCTCCATCCCCATCCCCCGGTTCCGGAAATATCTCCTGGACTGCTCCAGATCGTCGAACCGGGTCATCCGCTCCGGGAAATAAACATCCTCAATTCCTTCGGCAACACAGCCTACACTGCACTCTCCCGCCTTCCGGATGATCGATTCGCCTCTCTCTTCATTAATGGAACGGGAGAATATGAGCTGTTCCCGGAAGATCAGATATGTCCCGCATCCGCACAGATATCCATCGAATCCGATACGGGTTATCTCCGCAGGAAGACTGCTTACCGTTCTCCCCGTATTGATAAACAGCAGATGTCCCGCTGCCTGAGCCGCCTTCAGAGCCGTCACGGCACTTTCAGGCACTGTGCGCGTGTTCTCGCTCAGGATCGTCCCGTCTATATCAAAAAATAAGACTGCCCTATTCATTCTGCCCTCTCCTGTGACTCTTACTAAATTTCCTCTAACACTTTATCACTCTTTTCCGCAAATGTCCACTCACATCCACAGGTAATACGCATCTTTTCTCCACTTCTCTCATATATATCTACAAACAAGAAAACTGTGTAAAATCCATGAAAAAATATCTTTCCAGACTTATTTACAATAAGGCCTTCCCCTTTCTGAAAAAATATATTCTCACCCGCAGCGCCGCTTTCACGCTCCTGCTCTTTATCTGCTTCTATAGCGCTGGAGCGGCAGCCGGATATATTTCAAGCCAATACAACAACAGATACAACAATATATCTATAGCTGCTTCTGCAGAGGGAAATTGGGGACTCAGCTTCCAGGAGGAAGGAGCTGCGCCCGTGGGCAACGCCACCATCCAGGAACTGGATCAATTTGATGCCTATTATGCCCAAGATACAGAAGATAAGGTTCTGTACCTTACCTTCGACGCAGGCTATGAAAACGGAAATACTGCCCCCATTCTGGATGCTCTGAAAAAACACAATGTCTCCGCCACTTTCTTCGTAGTCGGCACATACATAGATTCAGAGCCGGAACTGATCCGACGTATGGTCGAAGAGGGTCACTCCGTAGGCAATCACACCTGGCATCACCCGGATATGTCCCAGATTTCTACAACGGAAACCTTTCAGAAGGAACTGGAATATGTAGAAAATGCCTACAGAGAAGCTACAGGGCAGGAAATGACGAAATTCTACAGGCCGCCCCAGGGGAAATACAGCGAAACGAATCTGAAGATGGCACAGGAGCTTGGATACAAGACCTTCTTCTGGAGTCTGGCTTATGTAGACTGGTATCAGGATGACCAGCCCACCAGGGAAGAAGCTTTCGATAAGCTGCTGGGAAGAATCCATCCGGGCGCTATTGTCCTGCTTCACAGCACCAGCAGCACCAATGCCGAGATCATGGATGAACTGTTGACTAAATGGGAAGAAATGGGGTACAGTATCCGTCCGCTGAGCGAAATATGCAGCTGAATGAGCGAATAGGAAAGCGCTTATTCCGTTTGGCATATCCGCGCCCCGCCGGGCCGCTGCCATCGAAAGCGAGCGGCCTGCCAGCATCAGGAGGCTTATGAAGACCATGTTTCATGATCCACCTCCTGATGTTGACAGGCCGTTTCTCTATAGTGCCAGAATATGATGCCGCAGATCAGATACCCGCATCTACCGCCGCCCGCTCAATCACTAGCCCGGTGCGGTATTTCTCCATGAATCTCTCATATCCTTCCACATCCTCCGGGACCGGTTTCATACCTGTCCCCTCCGCGTCGCAGAAGACTTTGTCAGCCAGATAGGCGGCAAGAGTCTCTCCGGGCTCTCTTCGTTCCATGTAATCCGCCAACAGGGCAATCCCCCATGCACCGCCTTCTCCTGCAGTCTCCATCACCCAGACCGGTGTGTCAATGGCCGCCGCAAGAATCCTCTGACCTACGCCCTTCGTCTTGAACAGTCCGCCATGCCCCATCATTTTGTCCAGCTTCACATCCTCTTTTTTCAGGAGAATATCCATGCCAGTCTTCAGGGCGCCAAGAGATGTATACAGATGGACTCTCATGAAGTTGGGCAGATCAAACCGGCTCTCAGGTGAACGGACAAACAGGGGCCTTCCTTCCTCGAACCCGGTGATATGCTCTCCGGAAAAATAGTTATACGCCAGCAGTCCGCCGCAGTCTGCTTCTCCCTCCAGTGCCTTGTTGTACAGAACAGAGAATATACGGTCCATATCCGCATCCATGCCCATACAGTCAGCAAACTCCTTAAACAGGCCTGCCCATGCATTCAGATCTGAGGTGCAGTTATTGCAATGTACCATAGCCACCAAATCTCCGGATGGGGTTGTTACCAGATCGATCTCCTCATAAGGCCGGGACAGCTCTTTCTCAAGAACTGCCATGGCAAACACGCTTGTCCCGGCAGATACATTTCCGGTGCGGACCGCCACGCTGTTGGTGGCTGCCATTCCGGTCCCGGCGTCACCTTCCGGCGGGCACAGCGGAATGCCTGCTTCCAGTTCTCCTTCCGGATCCAGGAACAGAGCGCCCGCTGCCGTCAATCTTCCGGCCTCTTCCCCTGCCAGAAGGACTTTGGGCAGGATGTTGCCTATCTTCCATGGAAACCCCTTCTCTGCAACCAGCTCATCAAACTGATCCAGCATCCGTGCATTATAATCCTTCGTAACCGTATCAATAGGAAACATGCCTGATGCGTCGCCGCTGCCAATCACCCGTTCACCAGTAAGCGTCCAATGTATATAACCTGCCAGGGTGGTGATGAACCGGACATCCTTCACATGTTCTTCCCCGTTCAGGATTGCCTGATAAAGGTGGGCAATGCTCCATCTCTGGGGAATATGGTAGGAGAACAGATCGGACAGCTTCTCTGAGGCCTCACCGGTAATCGTATTTCTCCAGGTCCGGAAAGGTACGAGAAGACGATCATTTTCATCAAAGGCCAGATAACCGTGCATCATAGCACTGACGCCCATTGCTGCCAGACGTGTCAGCTTTACTTCGTATTTTTCTTCCACATCTCTCTTCAGATCACGGTAGCAGCCCTGGAGCCCTTTTCGGATATCTTCCATATCGTAGGTCCAGATATGATCCACATATCTGTTTTCCCAGTCATAACTTCCGGATGCCACAGGCGATCTATCCACATCGATCAGCACTGCTTTAATCCTAGTGGATCCCAATTCAATTCCCAGGACTGCACGCCCTTCCTCTATTGTTTTCCTGATCTCTTCTCTCTTTCTCATTTTCTGCCTCCTGCCTTTCATCCAGGCATGGGCCTTTTGCTTATACCGGCCACATGCCTATAACATTGATTTTCTTAACTCTTCCCCACTCTTCAGGCTTAAGTATGCCGGTGCAATATCAAACACTGTCCTGCATCCGCTCTGTCCTTCCTGTGCCATTCTGTATGCCGCTCTCGCATATGCAGCAAGTACGGAAGAAGTAAATTCCGGATTGGAATCCAGCTTCAGACTGTACTCGATGAGATGACTGTTCTCACCGTTCCAGCCAGTCTTTCCGCTTCGCAGCACAAATCCTCCGTGAGGAATTCCACTGTGGTCTCGCTCCAACTCTTCCTCACTGATAAAGTGTACAGTTGTATCATAATCCGAGAAATAATTCGGCATGGTCTTGATTTCTTCTTCTACCCTTGCAGCGTCCGCACCATCTTCAAGTACCACGAAGCATTCTCTCGTATGCTTATCCCTCGTACTGAGTTCTGGGTTCTCCCCGTTTCTCACAGCCTCCAGTGCTTCTGGCACAGGGATTGTATACTGCTTTGCATCCTTTACTCCTTCCACTCTGCGGACAGCGTCAGAATGCCCCTGGCTGACTCCTTTTCCCCAGAAGGTGTAGTCCTTTCCATCAGGAAGAATCGCATTAGCATAGAGACGGTTCAGGGAGAACATTCCCGGATCCCAGCCAACGGAAATAACTGCCACCTTACCGCCTGACTTCGCAGACTCATCAACATTTGCAAAGTGTTCCGGAATCCGTGCATGAGTGTCAAAACTGTCCACCACATTGAACATCTTCGCATACTCCGGCGTCTGCACCGGAAGATCTGTAGCACTTCCTCCGCAGAGGATCATCACATCGATCTTGTCCTTCCACTGAGAGGCATCCTCGATCCTGCATACCGGAACTCCCTCTGTCAGGATCTGAACCTGCTCCGGATCCCTGCGGGTAAATACTGCTGCAAGCTCCATATCCTCATTCTGTTTCACTGCGCATTCCACGCCTCTTCCCAGGTTTCCATACCCTAAAATACCGATTCTGATACTCATTTCTTTTCTGCTCCTTTTCTTCTTGTCCGCCAGAAGAAGCCATTCCCCGGATATCATTCTCCGGGATCCGTCTCTCCCTGCCGGAATACTTATCGAAGCACCGGGCCGGTCTGCCCATTCCGGCGCTTCCATTCACATTATACCGTCTGCCGGCATAAAAAGGAACCCTAAAGAAACATCTATCTCCTATATGAGAGCTCATTCCATCTCAGTTCATTCTTCAGTCCCCGGATAGTAGTATCCTTATCAATGAACACCGCCTCAATGCCCATCATGTCTGCCCAGTCTCCCATCTGCTCTGCCGTCAGATCGTAGGAGAAAGCAGTGTGGTGGGCGCCTCCGCAGAGGATCCACGCTTCGGCTCCTGTGGCAAGATCAGGTTCAGGCGTCCAGAACGCAGTCGCCACCGGGAGCTTCGGCATCGGCTTTTCTGTCTTTTTGCAGTTTACGCTGTTGATGATCAGGCGGAACCGGTCTCCCAGATCGATCAGGGATGTGGCGACCGCCGGGCCTTCCTTCGCCGTGAACACGAGACGTGCCGGATCCTCCCTGTCTCCCATGGAGAGAGGCTGCTCCTTGATGCTGATTGGACCGTCTGCTATGCTCGGGCATACTTCCAGCATATGGACCTGAAGGACTCCTTCTTTGCCCGGAACCAGGTTATAAGTGTAATCTTCCATCAGTCTCTGGATCGCAAGTCCCGGAAGCTGCTTCAGGCTGCCCAGATCCCCGAAGTGTGTGACGATAGCCTGATAGTCTTTCTCCTCCAGGAACCGCTCAAACCCGATCTCGATCTGTGCCTCCACTTTATCTCCCTCGGTCACTGCCACATTTCTCATATTATCGGCAACTCTCATGACGCGAACATGACTGCTCTCGACCACACCCACTGCTGTGCGCATCCAGGATGCAATCTTCTCCTGTACTCTGCTGTCAGACCAGTGTCCTGCAACGACCTTGCGTTCGATTCCCATTCTTGTAAAAATATGCCCGAACTCGCGGCCGCCGTGAGCCGACTGATTCTCGTTCATGAAGTCCATATCAATAGTATCATATGGAATTTCCTGGTTAAACTGGGTATGAAGATGAAGCAGCGGCTTCCTATACTCCTGGAGACCAAGAATCCAGGATTTGGCTGGTGAAAACGTATGCATCCAGGTGATGACTCCCGCACAGTTCTCATCCATATTTGCCTCGTTAAGTGTCTTCCTGATCAGCTCATTTGTGATCAGCGTTGGTTTCCAGACCACCTCTTACGGAAGCACTCCAGACTCATTTAGCCTGCCCACGATGATTCTGGAATGCTCTGCCACATGGGCAAGGCACTCGTCTCCATACAGGTCCTGAGATCCGGTACAGAACCAGAATTTGTAATCTTTTCTTTGCAGCATTGTTTCATCCTCCTGAATTTATGTTTTTTCGCTAATAGATTGCTAATGTACCCTACAATTTCTGACCATAATAGGCATTTGCCCCGTGCTTCCTGTAATAGTGCTTATCCTGAAGCTCCTGGGGTGCCGGCTGCACCTCTGGATTGATCACCTCGCATCTGGCGGCCATCTTCGCTACCTCTTCCACTACCACAGCATTGTGCACTGCTTCATGAGCATCCTTTCCCCACGTGAATACCCCGTGATTCTTGCAAAGTACAGCCGGAACCGCATTGTAGTCCTTGTGGCGCAATTCAAATTCATCGGCGATCAGAATTCCTGTATTTTTCTCATATGCCTCCTCGATTTCCTCTTTCGTCAGATTGCGGACACAGGGAATCTCGCCGTAAATGTAATCTGCATGGGTTGTTCCGTAACAGGGGATGTCCCGTCCCGCCTGAGCCCAGCTCGTTGCCCAGGACGAATGTGTATGCACTACGCCTCCGATCTCCGGGAACCGGTTATACAGCACCATATGAGTAGGCGTGTCCGATGAGGGATTGTATCTTCCCTCCACTTTATTTCCATTCAGATCCATCACTACCATATCATCCGGTGTCAGCTTCTCATATTCCACTCCGCTTGGCTTGATGACGAAAAGCCCCTTTTCTCTGTCAATACCGCTTACATTGCCCCACGTAAATGTTACCAGGTCATACTTCGGCAGGAGCATGTTTGCCTCATATACTTCTTTCTTCAACTTTTCCAGCATGATGTTCTCTCCTTTCCCGATCTACTTATCCTCTATTTATTAACTTTCGTTTCTTTATCTCCTAGTGTTCATCCGCCAAACTCACAGACCACACGCACGGAATCCCGGACCACCAGTTCCGGTTCCAGTTCCATCGTTTCCATCGGCTCATCTCCTGTCACACACCGTACCATCTGCCCTGCCGCTGTCTTCCCCAGTTCCTCCACCGGATTGTTGACAGAAGTCAGGGGAACCGTGCAGAACCGGGCCAGACTTGAATTATCGATTCCAACAATCGACAAATCATCGGGCACTTTCTTCCCTGCATTTCTCATGAGAGATACCAGACGGTAGGCAATCTCATCATTGTAGCAGACGCAGGCTGTACAGCCTTCCAGCCTCTTCATGATCCTGCTGCCCTCGCCCTCCATCTCATGGATTTCCTCCGAGTCCATCCATATGATGCTGCGTCCTATCACTTTGATATCCCGCTCAATAAGTGCCCGTGTATACCCTGCGTAACGGAGATGTCCCTGTCCGTCATCCGCCTTGAAGATTCCTCCGATCCTTGTGTGTCCACATTCCAGGAGATGTCTGGCAGCAAGATATCCCGCCCTGCTGTCATCCATACTCACATGAGGACAGTCCAGCTCCCGGTAGAAACTGTTGATGAACAGGATCGGAATCCCGGTCTTCTCCAGTTCGCGGTACAGATCCAGGTTGGGATTAGGCAGGCCGCTGCGCACAGTTTCCGCGATCAGCCCATCAATCGAACGATTCCGGATGAACTCTCTGAGTATCATCCTCTCTTTTTCCACCGCGTTGTCCGTCACTGAAATCTGCAGGACACACCCCGCGTCCGTAATGCCTCCTTCCATTCCTTTCAGTATAGATGGAAAAATATATGTATCTGCATATGTAAGCATAGCCGCAATCCTAACCTCTCTTCCGGAACGCACTCTCTTCTTCTCGCAGACGTACGTCCCACTGCCCCTGCGGCTCTCCACCACACCTTCGTCTCCCAGGGTCTTCAGCGCCCTGCGGACAGTCTGACGGCTGACGCTGAACTGCTCCATAAGTTTCTTTTCAGGCGGAAGCCTGTCCCCATAGCGGAGATTTCCTTTTCCGGTCTGCTCCCGCACCCATAGAATAATTTCTTCATATTTTTTGCTCATCCGCTATCCTTTCCCGATCATAGATTATTCCCTCCGGAATTCTTCCCGGCAGCTTATCGTCAATACAATGAAATATCATTACAGATACACTATATAGCAAAACAACTTTCAGTACAATTCATATTATTTCTAAAGATTAAAGCTTATTTTTATGTAAAAATAAAAAGTTGTACCTCTTTTTATTGTCAAAAGCAGTACAACTTTTTAACTAAGACTTTCGCTTGAAGATCTCTTGCACTGAGCATAGTCGCTCTGGTGCCAAATTTCTGATTTGCACGAGTATGCACATTCCGCGAAGCATTTGTTAACAGGGGCCAAAGTTTCCTGAAAAAAGCATCCAGCCGCTCTCGACCGGATGCTTTATATAAATCTATCTGTGCATGGAGAAGGAATCCTCGTCATAATTGCTCAGATTATCGTAAATTCCCCTGTCATCTGCTTCCTTGATCAGAGTGTCTCTTGACTTCTTCGCCATCATCTGATCCTTGAAGGAGCTGGGACCACCCACACAGCCTCCTTCACATGCCATACCTTCGATAAAATCTTCCGGAAGCCTTCCCACCTTCATGAGCAGAAGAGCCTTCTTACACTCGGCAGCGCCGTTCGCCTTACATACTTTGATATCGGCGTCGTTTCCAGACTCCTTCAGGCTTTCCAGGACAGCAGCAGTAACGCCGCCGGAGTTGCCGAATCTCTTACCGAATACAGATGCTTCCTGATATGTATTCTCAACCGGCTCCAGTGATACTCCCTTCGCTCTCATCATGGCACGGATCTCACTGTATGTCAGAACATAATCCGCGTTTCCTTCAATCTTCTGATCTGCTACTTCTGATTTCTTTGCCACACATGGTCCGATAAATACAGTCACAGCGTCAGGATCTTTCGCCTTGATGAGACGCGATACGCCACACATCGGAGATACCGTTGTAGAAATCCTGTCACTGAGCTCAGGAAAATGTTTCCGAACCATATTTACAAATCCAGGACAGCAGGAAGTTACTTTCTTCTTGCCTTCTGCATATGCCTCACGCCATTCTTCTGCTTCAGATTTTGCAGTGAGATCTCCCCCGAGTCCTACTTCCACGAACTCTGTAAAACCAAGCTCCCTCATGGCTTTCTTCCAGCTTGCCATTGTGATCTCCGCCCCGAACTGGCCCTCAGTAGCCGGAGCCAGCATAGCATATACATGCTTTCCGGATTGAATTGCTCTGATCACAGGCACCATGTATGTTTTGGAACCGATAGCTCCAAATGGGCAGCTGTGGATACACTTTCCGCAACGAATACACTTCTCGTCATCGATCACGGAAATACCATACTCGTCATAAGAAATCGCATCAACCGGACAACTGAACTTACATGGTCTCTTCAAATGAGCTATGGCGTTGTATGGACAGGCCTCCGCACATTTGCCGCACTCTTTACATTTCGCCGGATCGATATGAGTGCGGTGACGTCCCACCTCAATAGCTCCAAACTTACATGCGTTCATACATGCCTTTCCAAGGCAGTTCTGACAGTTCTCTGTAACCGTGTAACTGGAAATGGGACAGTCCTCGCAGGCAGAATTGATGACCTGGATCACATTGCCATCATCCGTGATCCCCGGCGCTTTCCCCTCCGCCAGGCGGACACGCTGCCTGATGATCTCCCTCTCTTTGTAGATGCAGCAGCGGAACTGCGGTGTAGGTCCCGGAATCAGTTTAAAGGGAATCTCATCCTTGCGCTCCTCCAGCTCTCCGTCAAATGCAAGCCGCGCCACCTCTTCCAAAACCGCATGTTTGATCTTGATTACATTTGCGTCTGCGTACTTCAACGTCTTTTCCTCCATAACTATCATTTTTTGATTTTCCAGGCACATAGTTCCTGTGCTTTTCTTTTACTTATGATAACATGGGAGAAAATATTTTCCTAGTGATTTTTTTAACAAAGCCTTGTATTATTTGAGATACAAACTTCTGTTCAGGACAGCAGTTCCCTCACCATATCAGCGTCAAACTCTACCGACTTCATATGCCCCACTTCAATCTGATACAGGGCATTTGCCGCAATGTGCTCCGCTGCCTGCTCCAGGTCACGGATCCCGCTGGTATTTCTGTGCAGATCGATGACAGCCTCCAGTCCGTCAGAAGTCAGGATACATTCATCTTCCTGCATGCCGATCCTCTTCAGCACTTTCGGCAGAGCATATCTGGAGAAGATTACCTTCTTCTCCTCGGGAGTATAATCAGGAATCTCGATCACCGCAAATCTTGACATGAGAGGCGCGCTGATCTGGTCCTTGTCATTGGCTGTCGCAATGGGATAGACGCCTACTGTAGGGATCATACACTCGATATAGTTGTCTGTAAATCCCAGATTATCCAGCAAAGTCAGAAGTACATCCGCCGGGTTGCCGTTTCCTTTGCCGGAAGCCGCCTTATCCAGCTCATTGATGATGAACACCAGGTTGGACTCGCCCGCCATGGAGAACGCATCCATAATGATCCCCGGCTTTGCATTGGCATAGATCCGTGAGCTTCCCGTCAGCTGCTCGGGATCGTTAATAGAGCTCATGTCCAGAGTGGTCCACGGCAGCTTCAGGATCTTAGCCACCGCATAGGCGATCTGGGATTTTCCTGTTCCGGCAGGTCCGATCAGCAGCAGACCATAGGCCGGCAGCGTGTGGGTCCGGTTGATCTGGATGATTGTCTCGATGATCCTCTGCTTTACCCGCTCCATTCCATAGAGCTCCTCATCCAGGATCCTCCGGGCCTCTTCCGGATCGATCGCCTCGAAATAATTCCCTTTCCACTGAATATTCATCATAATGGACAAAGCTCTCTGGGCATGGCGCCTCTCTTCAGGGGAAACTTCGTGAGACTTGGCCACCGCCAGGTTTCTCCTTGCCCAAAGACGGATATTATCCGGCAGCGTTCTTCCTGCACAGGTGATAAAATCTGTAATACTCTGGATACTTGTCAGCTTCATGCTGTCTCCGGACTCTTCCTCGTCTTCATCCGGTATCTCCTCAGTAGGAGCGTCGCTGGAAAGCAGACGCTCGATCATAAACTGGAGGAAACCATCCTCAGCGGAAAGTTTTCCGCCTCCTCCAAAGGCAATCTCCCGGATCTTGTACACCGCATATCCATCCTCCCGGTCAGCGCCGGAGAGCCGCACATTGATATGGTTCTCCCCCAGCCATTTCAGCAGACTGACAAATCTTGCGTCGAGCTGCAGGATATCCGCGCTTACAGTCCCTTCCTCCGTCTGCACTTCAAAGGAAGTCCGTTTGACCGGATTGGTAAACATCCCGCTGGAATGATGCTTCAGCTCTCCTCTGCTGTTATCCAGCACCAGGATCGGATGTCCGGCAGAAGGCTGAGACTCATTGGAATAAAATATTTCATAGGTACACACAGAACCTTTCTCTGTGTCCGGTGAACTGTTAAAATCAAAAACTGGCATAATTTCCTCCCTGTCTCATCAAATCTTCCCATAGTTTATCATAAAACCAATCCAAGAACAATCTATTCTCCAAGTGCTGTATTCTCCGACAGCCTCTACTCCCCCGTGGCTTCCTGATATAGCTCTGTTCCAGGATCCGTCTTCATTCTTCTGTACAGAATATTCAAGACTCGCTTGCGAGTCTTGGCGCGGGATTCGGGTCAGCTTTAGCTGACATAATACATCTCCGAATCCCTGCGCAGCCTCGCGGAGCGTATATCAGATGGGGGATTGACACCCGCCACTGATAC